>DASQJL010000017.1 GCA_035631035.1 Candidatus Binatia bacterium
CCCGAGCGCTCCGCCTTCCAGAGCGCGAGCCGCACGGCGTCCACGCGCGAGGACTGCCCCGCCCCGATCCCCAGCGTGCGCTCCCCTTTCGCGATCACGATCGCGTTCGAGACGACGCGGCGCGCGACGAGCCAGGCGAAGCGGAGATCCCGCGTCTCGGCCTCGGTCGGCGCGCGCTTGGACGCCGCCTTCCACTGCTCGAAACGCGGCGCCGGGAGCGCGCTCTCGGCGAGGAGGCCGTCGAAGAGGCCGCGGATCGCCACACCCGGCGCGGGCTGACGGAGCAGGTCCCCCACTTCCAGCACGACCAGGTTCTTGCGCAGTCCCTCCAGGCGCGCCGCCTCGGCGCGGATCGAGGGGGTCAGGATCACCTCGAAGAAGAACTTTCCGATCGTGTCGAGGGCCGCGTCGTCGAGCGGACGGTTCAGCCCGAGGATCCCCCCGAAGGCGGAGAGCGAGTCGCCGTCGCGCGCGGCCGCGATGGCTTCGGCCGGATTCTCGGCCAGCGCCGCGCCCGAGGGGTTGCGGTGCTTCATGACCACCGCGCCGCCGCGATCGCCGAACTCGCGGAGCAGCGACACCGCCGCCTCGACGTCGAGAAGATTGTTGTACGAGAGCGTCTTGCCGCGGACCTGCGTCAGCGTCTCGACCGATCCGCCCCCTTCCTCCGCGGCGTAGAGAGCGCCCTCCTGCCCCGGGTTCTCGCCGTAGCGCAGGGTCTGGCGCTTTCGATAGGCGCCGGCCCAGCGATCGGGCAGCACCCCGGCGCCCGTATCGCCGCTCGCGGCGGCGCCCGAACCGTTGGCCGGGACAGCGAAGCCGGGCACGCCGCTCGCCGAGCGCGCCTCCGCCGCTCCCGCGGCCGCGGGCACGCCCGCGCGCGACGCCAGGTAGAGCGCGATCGACGCGTCGTATTGCGCGGTGCGCGCGTAGGCGCGCCCGGCGAATTCGCGGGCGAGCGCGTCGGGCACCGCGCCCCCGTTCTGGTCCAGCGCGTCGATCACGGCGCCGTACTGCGCGGGCTCGACCACCACGACGACGTGGCGATGGTTCTTGGCCGCGGCGCGGATCAAGGCCGGTCCGCCGATGTCGATCTGCTCGACGGCTTCCTCGTCCCGCACGCCGGGCTTCGCGACGGTGGACTCGAAGGGATAGAGATTCACGACGACGAGATCGATCGAGACGATGCCATGCCGATGGCGCTCCTCCTCGTCGGTCGCGTGTCCGCGCCGGTAGAGGATTCCGCCATGGACCGCCGGGTGGAGCGTTTTCACGCGCCCGCCGAAGAGCTCCGGAAAACCGGTCACCTCGGATACGTCGCGCACGCCGAAGCCGGCGTCGCGCAGCGCGGTCGCGGTCCCGCCCGTCGAGAGGAGCTTCACCCCATGCCGCCCCAGCCCGTGCGCCAGCTCCAGCAATCCGGCCTTGTCGGAGACGGAGATCAGCGCGCGGGAGATCCGGATCGCGCTCACCGCGCCGACCGCCCTCCGGTGATCAGCGCGAGCGCCTCCTCATACCGGCGGGCCGCTTTCTCGACGACCTCCTCCGGCAGCGCGGGGGGCGGTGGCGTGCGGTTCCACTTCACCGAGTCGAGGTAGTCGCGGACCACCTGCTTGTCGAAGGAGTCCTGCGCCACGCCCTCTTCGTAGGTCGCGATCGACCAGTAGCGCGAGGAGTCGGGCGAGAGCGCCTCGTCGATCCAGAGCGGCTCGCCGTCCCGCTCGCCGAACTCGAACTTGGTGTCGGCCAGGATGAGTCCGCGGTCGGCGGCGTGCGCCGCGGCCGCCTTGTAGATGGCGATCGAGACGTCGCGCAGGCGCTCGGCCGTCTCTCCGCCCACGATCGAGGCCATGCGGTCAAACGTGATGTTCTCGTCGTGACCCGACTCCTCCTTGGTGGCCGGCGTGAAGATCGGCTCCGGCAGCTTCGAGGAGAGGCGGAGCCCTGGCGGCAGCTTCACGCCGCAGACCTCGCCCGACTGCTGGTATTCCTTCCATCCCGACCCCGCGAGGTAGCCGCGCACGACGCACTCCACGTCCCAGCGCTTCGCCTTGAGCCCCAGCATCGAGCGCCCTTCGAGAAGCTCCGGATGGTCGGAAAAGGGCTTCGGGAAGCGGTCCACCTCGGTGGTGATGTAATGGTTCGGAACGATCGAGCGGAGCGTCTCGAACCAGAATCGGGAGATCTGGGTCAGCACGCGCCCCTTGCCGGGGATCCCCTCGTTCAGGATCACGTCATAGGCCGAGAGGCGGTCGGTCGTGACGAGCAGGAGCCGGTCGCCGAGGTCGTAGATGTCGCGGACCTTGCCGCGGTAATCGGGAGCGCGCCCGGGGACGACGACGTCCCGCTGCGCGCGTTCGGTGGCTTTCATGCGGTCTCTCCTGAATTCGCTGGTTCGTTGGATGCTTCGAATCGCCGCGACATACAGATCGTGCTCCACCGGCAAGAGCCGCGCCGCCAGCTCCTCCGGGCTCTCCCCCGGCAGGATCGGAAGCTCGGCCTGCGCCACGATCGCTCCGGTGTCCATGCCGGCGTCGACGTAGTGCACCGTGGCGCCGGTGACCGTCGCGCCGGCCTCGATCGCGCGGCGCTGCGGCTCGAGGCCGCGGAAGGCGGGCAGCAACGACGGATGCACGTTCACCACCGGCACGCCGGCCCTCTCGAGAAAGGAAGCCCGGAGCAGGCGCATGAAACCGCAGAGCGCGACGAGGTCGGGCCGGTCCTTCTCCACGATGCCGAGCAGCGCCGCTTCCGCTTCGGGTGCGAGACGCGCGCCCGGCCCTTCCGGGGAAAGGACCGAAGTCGGAACCCCGAGCGCCGCCGCTTCGCGGATCGCCGCCGCATCGCGCCGATCCGACACGACGCGGACCACCGCCCCCTCGATCCGGCCATCCCGGGTCGCCCGGATGAGATTCACGGCGTGGCTCCCCCGGCCCGAGGCCAGGATCAGGAGCCGGATCGGCTTCATCGGGGACTTCTATCATACGCGACGGGGGGGCGCAAACGGGGAGGCCTCCACTCTCCGGAGCCCTGTTTTGCGAGTAACGATGGCACAAAGACATGGTTCAGGGCATTTAATATATATGTAACTTAGCCTGCATGAAGGCAACGACACTTGTCATGAGTCTCACCCTGGCTGGCGCGTGTGAAGATCACGACAACTGTCGTTCATTTCACCGCGCTGGAGAGTGCGAGAGTTGTGACACTTGTCTCGGTTCCAGGACAAGCGAATCAGGGCGCACGCGCGATGCCTCCACGTCGGCGTTGGGACGCTGCCACGACACCCATTCCGGCTCGGGATGGGCACGGGTCGAGACCCAGGCGCCGCCGCGCGCGATCGTGACCCGGATTGCGCCCTCCTGGTCGGTACGGAAGACCCGGGCCCCCGCCAGGCGGTAGCGCCCCATCGTCGCGCGCGAGGGGTGGCCGAAGCGGTTCTTCTCGCCGCACGAGACGAGCACGATGCGCGGAGCGAGCGCACGGACCCACGCCGCCGTGCTGGACGTCCGGCTGCCGTGGTGGGGTGCCTTGAGGATCTCGACCGGTCGGATGCGCGAGAGATCGGCCGCCTCCGCCTCGTCCTCCGCGTCGCCCGGTAGAAACGTCCGAGCGCCGTCCAGCGTGAGCGTCGCCACGAGCGACCGATTGTTCTCGATCGCGTTCCCGCGCGCGCGGACGAGGGAGTCGGCGGGAGGCGCCCAGACGGCCAGCGTGGTGCCGTCGCGGCTCGGCTCCCTCGGCGCCCCGATGCCTTCCTCAACGATCACCGTGTCCCGCGCCACCACAACGCGCCGGCCACCGCGGGCGCGGAGGTCGGCGTCGATCGCGTGGCGCCAGGCCGCACGAGGATCGCTGCCGTTCTCGAGGAGCGAGGGGATCCATCCGCGGCGCGCGAGCCATTCCAATCCGCCGAAGTGGTCGCCGTGGGCGTGCGACAGGAGCGCGCGGTCGAGGTGCGCGACGCCCTCGGCGCGCAGCAGCGGCTCGACGGCGGCCTTTCCCATGTCGCGCGACTCCGTCGCGGGGCCCGCGTCCACGAGGAGCGTCGTTCCCTCCGAGCCGCGCGCGAAGAGCGCGTCCCCCTGTCCCACGTCGATCGCGACCACGACCGCCCCGGACGGCCGCGGCGCGCCTGGCGGCAGGAACGAAGCGGCGACCGGAAGGATTCCCGCCGCGAGCGCCGCGGCCAGGGCGACCCGCCGGAGAGCGCGCGCGGAGCGCGGCGATTCGTGCCGCGAGCCCTCGCGCAGCGCGGCGCCGAGAACGAGGAGGGCCGCGGACGCGGCCAGCGCCGCCACCGTGGGCGCGCGCCGGAGCGGCCACGGATGGATCGCGCGCGCGCCCCACGCGTTCACGGCAAGCAGGAGGAGTCCCGAGGCGTCCAGCGCCCCCGCCGCGGCGTCCCGCAGCATGGGGATCCGCGTCGCGTCGGCGGCGAGGTAGAAGAACGCCTCGCCCATGAAAACGCCGCAGAGCGGCACCACGGCCAGATTCAGGACGAACCCCGCCACGGGAAGCGCGCCGAAGAGGCGCGCCGAGAGTCCGGCCGTGCCGGCCGTCGCGCCCGCGCTCTGGAGCGCGATCGCGGCCGCGCCCCGGATCCACCGCTTCACGACCCGGACCGGCGCCGCGTCCGGCGCGTCGCTCTCGCCGCCCAGGCCCCCCGCCGCGAGCAGCCCCAGCACCGCGGCGAAGGAGAGCTGGAAGCCGGGGTCGTGCACGCTGCGGGGATCGAAGAGATGGAGGAGGAGCCCGGCCGATCCCCATGCGGCGATCGGGCGCACCTCGCGCCCCGCCGCGCGCCCGCCGCGGACCGCGGTCCAGAGAAGCGCCGCGCGCGCCGCCGACGCGGGAGCACCGACCAGGAACGTGTAGCCCCAGACCGCGAGGAGCTCCAGCGCGAGCGCAGGCGCCGGCGCGAGCCGCAGGCCCGCAGCGGCCAGCGCCACGAAGCCGCCCAGGATGCAGACGTGGAGGCCCGAGATCGAGAGGATGTGGATCGTGCCGCCGTCGCGGAAGTCGTTTCGCGTCGCGGGCGCGATCAGGGAGCGGTCGCCCAGGATCATCCCGCGCGCGAGCCCCGCGACCGGCTCGGTCAGCGCCCGGTCGAACGCGCGCGCGATCCGGTCGCGCCAGACCCACGTCTCCCCCGCGCCGGGATCGGCGGGGTCGGCCGCGGCGGAGACGCCGAGGGGATCGGCGTCGATCGTCCCGGCCACGCCCGAGCGCTCCAGCCAGCGCCCCGGCGCCTCCACGCCCGGATTGCGCGCGTCCTCGGGCGGGCGGAATTCTCCCGAGACATCGAGCCAGAGTCCGGGAAAGGCCCAGCGCGGGACGCCCGCTTCGTCGCCGAAGCGGAGCGCGACACGGGCATCGCAGGCCGCCTCGCGGCCGCCCACGGCGACGCGGCGCGCCTCGAAGAGAACCGACGCCGGCTTGGCCTCGAGCGTCGTCGTGTCGAGCACGCGTCCCACGACCCGCACGCGCATCGGGCGCGGATGGACCGGAAGGGGCGGCGAGGCGGCGTCCACCTCCGCGGCGAGCGCCGCGCCCGCCGCGAGGAGCGCGGCGGCGCCCAGGATCGCCTCGGCGCGGAGGAAGGGCGCCCGACGCGCCCCGGCGCGGCGCGAGCCCAGGGCGCCCGCGAGCAAGGAGACCGCCCCGAGCCCGAGCGAGGCCGCGAGCGCCCGCGCGCTGAGCGCGGCGGGCACGGGCGCGGCCCAGCCGGCCGCGTGTCCGGCGGCGAGCAGCATCCAGGCGAGCGCGGATGCGGGAAGACGGAACGAAGCCATCGGGCGCACAGGCCCTCCGTCGCGGGGCGGTGGAGCGATGCGCGGAGGAGGTCGCGCGACGTCGGGGCCGGCGCGAACGGCGCGCCGCGGTGCCGCTAGGGCCGAACGGGGAGGGTGACGATCTCCGTGAAGAGCTCGCGTCCGTCGCTGCCGGACGCCTTGCAGTAGATGCGGACGCGGCGCTCGCTGTTCTGCGCCACTTCGGCCGGCACGACCGCCGCGAACACGCGATCGCCGCCGTCGAGCTTGGTCATGCGCTTCGCCTGGAACGCTCCCTCGGGCGAAGCCGCGTAGAGCCACACCGCGACCGAGGGATCCCAGGCGTCCTCGGGGATCGTCACGGTGACCGGGAGCGGGCTCGAGAGCGAGACGTTCTCCGGCGGCGCGAGCTGGAGCGGCTGCTCGGAGCGGGCGCCGAACTCCGCCGTGACGTAGTGGTCGCCTCCCGCCTTCACGTCGATCACGGTGACCTGGGCGGGAAAGTTGCGCCGGACCACGCGCACGCTGTGGTCGCCCGGCTTGAGCGAGACGGAGAGGGGCGTGACCCCGCGGACGACGCCGTCGACCCATACGGGATCGCTCTTCCCCGGCTCGAACCCCGCGTCGGTGAGGAGCGCCGAGCGGATGGTGAGCGTCCCCGTCGTGGGCAACGGTCCCGCGCTACCGATCACTTCCACGGGCGCATCACGCAGGACGTCGATCTGCTGCGTCGTGCCGTTCGTGCCGGGCCCGCCGAAGCGCACGAGATGGCGACCGACCACCACGTGGTCCAGGCGGAGCGGCGTCGTTCCCGCGAACGACCCGTCGAGATAGACGTCCAGCGTGCGCGCCGGATCGGAGGCGCGGAGCGCCATGGTTCCGTAGATCGCGGGATGAACGGCGAGCCGCTCGCCCCCGGTCACGCGGACCGTGTCGCGCCACGTGCCGGCCGGACCCCAGTCGAGCTCGACGCGATGGGTGCCGGTCTCCAGCTCCACGCCGGCGAGCGGCGTCCTCCCGTCGAGCCACTCGCCGTCCACGCGCACCGCCGCGCCCGGCGGATCCGAGAAGAAGTCGACGACGCCCTTGGCGGCGACGGAAGGCGGAATCAGCACGGCCTTGTCGCGCCCGCCGACGATGTTGGGGATGATCGCGCGGAGGAGCAGTGCGAGGGCGATGATGGCGAGCGCCCCGCCGACCCAGAGCGCGATCGGCTCGTACCAAGGAGGCGCGTCCTCGATCTGCGCGAGCCGGCGCGGCGGCGGAGGAGCCTCGTTCGCCGCCGCGACAGCGTCCGCCTCGGCCCCCGCCGGCAGCTCCGTCGCTTCGGAACCGTCCTCGCCGGCGACGGCTTCGGCAGGCTGCCCCTCCGCGCGCGGGGCGGAGCGAAGAGCGCCGGGAACGCCCGGCGGAGCGAGCTCGTCGGCGATCGCGTCGGGATCGAGCAGGAATTTCGGCGCGCCGAGACGCTCCTCCATCTCGTCCTCGATGTCGGACGGGACGGGCGGCTCCGCCGCGGCGGCGCCCGCGCCCTCCGGAGCGGCGCCCTGCGGCGACGGCGGAATGGTCTCCTCCGGAAACTCCGCCGGAGCGCCCGCGTCGATGAGGGCCGATTCAGGGATCAGCGGCGTGATCTCGAGCGGCGGAGCCTCCCCGGCGGCCCCGGCTGCCGTGGCGGTTGCGGAGGCGGCTCCGAGGGATTCCGCGCGCGCCGGAAGCGACACCGCGTCCTCCTCCCCTTCGAGCACGCGAACGGTGAAGCGTCCGCGATCGCTCGAGCCCTCGATGCCCGCACGCAGGAGCTCGGCCCCGTCGCGGGCGGAGGCCAGGTCGCGAGCCAGCGCGGCCAGCTCCCCTTCGCGAAGCTGTCGTGTGGAGGCCACATAGAGGTCCCCCGGTCGCGGACGCAGCGGCACCACGTCCAGGCGGACCTGCTGCTCCGACCCCAGGGCCCCCCGGGGCGGGACCAGCCCGGAGGCGTCCCCCGGCCGCTCCAGGCGCGAGAGGAGGCCGTCCCGGAAGCGAAAGCAGGCGCAATCCCCCGCGGAGACCACGAAGCCGTCCCCGGCGTGGAAGACCGCGGCCAGGACCGACACCCAGGGGCGGTCTCGGGCCGGGCGGCGGATCAGATCGGCGTGGATCGAGCGGAGGGCGGCGATGATGCGTCCCAGGGGGGTCTCCGAGGGGTCGGATCCAGCCACCAGGGCCACGGACAGCTTCTCTTTGACCCAGATGGTTGGGTCAACGACATCAGTCAGCGAGGCGGCCCCCCGGGCCACCAGGGCGAAACCCCGATCCAGGTCGAGATGGGCCAGGGCCCCCTCGTGGTCAGGGCTCCGCACCAGTCCCGCGACTCGAAGCTGGGTGCCGAGTTCCGCGTTCATCGAATCCGCACAATAGGGGCGGCATCCGAACAAAGTCAATGATGGGCTTGTCTCATTGCTGGCACGTCAGTTGCAGTATTCGGGATCAGGCAAGGACCACCGCCAAAACGAAGAGGATTCGGGCTGGAAATCGGCACGATCGGGCAGACGCGACTTGCGTTCTGCACGGGGAGCGGCTAGTGTGTCGAGGTTCCTGCCGGCACAAAATCGAACCCTCGGATGTTTGTTGACCAACGATCGGACCGCTCGACCAACGTGGCCTCGAGTCCGGTCGAACCCTACGGGAGGCCCCGTTGATTCGATTTCGATCGAGTCGGTCGTTCCTCGCGGTAATCGCCTTCGCGGCTATCTTCGCGGCGTGCCCCGCTGCGCCCGCGCGCGCCGGGCTTGCGAGCCCTGACGCGCCGAGCTGGGCCACCGCCCGCGCCGACGCCTCGGACGGACCGCGCGTCGACGATGCCAAGCTGGCCGCTTCCGACCCTCTCGACGTCGTTCGGGACCGGGCCGCCGCCGCCCAGGACGCCCTGAACTCCAGTCTCCCGGCCGAAGCCCTCGCCCTCGTCGAATCCTCCCTCCGCGACCTGAACGCGATCGTGCCCGCCCCGCAGGGCGCCGAGGCGCTCCGCGACCAGCTCGAGGGAACGCGCAAACGCGCCCAGGAGCAGGTCGACAAGGCGAAGGAAGCGGTGAAGCAGGAGGAGGCCAAGGACGCGAAGGACGCCAAGCCCGCGCCCGACGCTGCCGCGCCGGCCGTCGCGAACGATCCCCACAAGCTGAAGCCGGTCGTCCCGGAGACGAACGAGCGGGTCGAGAAGTGGATGACCTACTACACCGGGCGCGGCCGCGACGTCTTCCAGAAGTGGCTCTCGCGCTCCGGCAACTACATGGATCTCCTCACGCAGAACCTGCGCGCCGAGGGCGTCCCCGAGGAGCTCGCGAACCTCGTCTTCGTCGAGAGCGGATTCAACATGCACGCGCGCTCGGTGGCCCGCGCCGTGGGTCCCTGGCAGTTCATTCGAGGCACCGCGAAGCTCTTCGGACTGGAGATCACGCCCTACGTCGACGAGCGGCGCGACCCCGAGCTGGCGACGCGCGCGGCCGCGAAGTACCTGCGGCGCCTCTACGAGATGTTCGACGGATCCTGGCCGCTCGCGCTGGCCGCGTACAACAGCGGCGAGGGAACGGTGCTCCGCGCGATCAAGCGGCAGAAGACGAACGACTTCTGGTCGCTCAACCTGCCGCGGGAGACGCGCGAATACGTGCCGCAGTTCATGGCGGCCATGGAGATCGCTTCCGATCCCGAGCGCTACGGCTTCACGGTGCCCGAGAATTCCCCCTGGAGCGTGGACGCGATCACCGTGCGCGGCCCGATCGACCTGCAGCTCCTCTCCAAGGTCACCGAAGTGCCGCTCGAGGAGCTGGAGCGGCTGAACCCGGCGTTCGTCCGCCACCGCTCCCCCGCCGACAAGGAGGGGACGATGGTTCGCGTGCCGCATGGAAGCGGGGACCAGGTCCAGCAGATCGTGGACACGAAGTACCACCCGCGGGCGCTCACACGGGCCGAGATCCGCTCCGCGGCGCGCGCGCACCGGCTCGAGCTCAAGCATTCCAAGCGGTACCGCTACCGCCGCGCGGGGAACCTCCACGTGGTCCGTCGCGGCGAGACGCTCTCGCACATCGCCTCGCGCTACGGCACCAGCACCACCCGACTCGCGAGCCTGAACGGCATGTCGCGCCACGCGCGGATCCACGCCGGGCAGCGCATCCGCGTCCGCTGACCTTCCCCGCTTCCCGTTCGCCGTCGAGAGGGATCCCCGCCTGAGCTAGGCGCTCGTGGCCGCGTGCGCGGGAATGCCGCCCGGCCGCTCCAGCGCCTCTCCGCTGGGGACGTCGCCGCCCGGAAAATCCTCCTCGGTCAGATCCGGAGCGATCCGGGCGTTCCGCCCGATGGCGATCCCCTCGGGGATACGCGCGTGCTTCCCCACGATCGTGATGCCCGACGAGAGATGCTCGGGACAGACGCGGTTGGGCGTCGCGAGGTCGCCGCGCCCGACCACGGCGCCCCTCCCCACGTGGACGCGCTTGTCGAGGATGGCGCGGTCGAGCACGGCGCGCGGTCCGATCCAGGAGTCCCCCATCACGATCGAGTCGCGTACGACCGCCCCCTCCTCCACGACGACGCCGGGAAAGAGGATCGAGCGCTCGACCGTGCCGTGCACGATCGTCCCGTGCGTCACGATGGAGGCGCGCACCTGCGCGCGCGGTCCGAGCCGCGCCGGAGGGTTCTCGGTGCTCGGCGTGAAGATCGGCCAGCGCGGGTCCTCGAGCGGGAAGGCGGGCTCGGGCGAGAGCAGGTCGAGGTTGGCCTGGTAGTAGGAATCGAGCGTGCCGATGTCCTGCCAGTAGCCCGGCACGGGATAGGCGAGGACCCGGCCGCGCTCGACCAGGGCGGGGAGGATGTCCTTGCCGAAGTCGTGGGCGCTGGTCCTTCGGGCGTCCTTCTCCAGCGCCTCGCGCAGCACGCCGCAGTGGAAGACGTAGACGCCCATCGAGATCCTCCCCGAGGGAGGATCTTTCGGCTTTTCGAGGAATCCGGTGATCCATCCCGCGCCGTCGACCCGCACGACGCCGAAGGCGGAGGCCTGCTCGCGCGGCACCTCGAACGTGGCGACGGTCGCCTCGGCGCCGCGGGCGAGATGCGCCTCGACGAGGGGCCGGTAGTCCATGCGATAGACGTGGTCGCCGGAGAGGACCAGGAGATGCTCCGCTCCGCGCTCCTCGACCTGCAGCCAGTTCTGCCAGACCGCGTCGGCGGTGCCCCGGTACCAGTCGTTCTCGCGCCATCCCTGGAAGGGCTGCAGGAGCTCGACGCCGCCGCGCTTGCGGTCCAGGTCCCACGGCCGGCCCATCGCGATGTGGTCGCGCAGGGAGAGCGGCCGGTACTGCGTCAGGATTCCGATGTCGAAGATCCCGGAGTTCACCGCGTTGGAGAGGGTGAAGTCGATGATCCGATACTTGCCGCCGAACGGCACCGCGGGCTTCGCGCGCTTCTCCGAGAGGAGACAGAGGCGGCTCCCCAGCCCTCCCGCGAGGATCATGGCGTAGGTGACGGCGGCGGTCACGAGCGCCTCCCGCCGCGCGCGCGAACCACCGAGCCCGCGCCCAGCTCGAGCGCCGGGAAATCGGTCTCCCGCGCTCCGATGTCCACGAGCGTGTTCGCGCCGACGCGTCCGCCGGCCGGAACCTCCGCCCCCTTGCCGATCACGGCGAGCCCCGACGCGAGATCCTCGGGGTAGTCGCGGTTCGGCGGCCCCTCGCCGCCGCCCACCGAGGCTCCCTCGCCGATCCGCACCTCCTTGTCCACGATGGCGCGCGCCACGCGCGCCCCCTCGAGCACGCGCGTGTCGTGCATCACGATCGAGTCCTCCACGACGGCGCCCGGGGCCACGTGCACGCCCGGAAAGAGGATCGAGCGGCGCACCGTCCCCTCGACGCGGCAGCCGTGCGCCATGAGGCTCCCCGCGGGATCGCCGCCCCCCGTCACGATGGCGGGCGCGCGGTCCTCGCTCGGCGTGAAGATGAGCCAGTCGGGGTCGTGGAGGTTCAGGGCCGGATAGGGCGCGAGCAGCTCCATGCTCGCCTCGTAATAAGCGTCGACCGAGGCGATCTGCCGCCAGTAGCCGTCGAAGGGATGCGCGTAGACCGGCTGCCCCTCGGCGAGCATCGGCTCGACGACGTCCCGCATCAGGTCGGGGCCGACGTCGGCGCGTTCGAGGCGCGCGCGCAGCTCGCGCGCGCGGAAGAGGAGCACCGAGGAGGAGACGGGCGCGCCGGTGTCGGCGGCGCGGTCGGGAATGGACGTCACGCGCCCTCCCGGCTCCGACAGCACCGGCCGTCGCCATTCCCCCGGTCCGCTCGGCGCGGGGACGGTCACGATCGTGAGCGCCGCGCCGCGCTGCTCGTGGCGGTCGAGGATGGGCCCGAAATTGATCTTCGCGACGAGATCGCCGGAGAGGACGAGGATGTGGCGGGCCTGCGCGTCTTCGATCACGTTGCGGTTCTGCACCAGCGCATCGGCGGTGCCGCGGTACCAGTTGGTTCCCCGCTGCCGCGCGTAGGCGGGCAGGAGGCGCACGCCGCCGTCGCGCCGGTCGAGATCCCACGCGCGGCCGATTCCGATGTGTCCGTGGAGGGAGAGCGGCGCGTACTGCGTGAGCACGCCGATCCGGTAGAGGCCGGAGTGGACGCAGTTGGAGAGGGCGAAGTCGATCACGCGGTACTTCCCGCCGTACGGGAGCGCGGAGGCGGTCCGGAGGCGGCCCAGCGCGTGCAGGCGGTCGCTGCGCGCGCCGGCGAGGACCAGGACGAGGATCGGCGGGTTCACCACGTCGCGACCTCCGGGGTTCCAGAGCGAGCCCGGGCGTCATGGCCCGGCGCGGCGGTCAGAAGGAGTAGGAGCCCGAGATCCGGTGGCTCGCGTCGAGGTCGGCGTGATCCAGGTAGGCGTAGTCCAGGCCGAAGCGCCGGATCCGGAGCCCCGCGCCTGCCGAGAAATTCCGCGCCTCGAACCCGGCGCGCAGGGCCACGCGCCGCTCGATCCAGTACTCCACGCCAGGATGGAATTCGAACGTCACGCCGCCGAGATGGGCCTGGCTGGAGAGCTGTTCGTCGGAGAAGCCGATCTGCACGTCGAGCGCGGCGGTCACGACGTGGCGCCGCGACGCGAACGATTTCGTCTTGGCCGCGCCGATCCGGAGCGCGGGGGCGATGAACTCGTTGGTGCCGGTGTTCCAGAGGATGCGCGTCGTCGTCGCGTCGGAGAGGCGCGCGCCCGCGGACCATCCGCCGGGGCCCACCCAGAGGGCTCCGCCGTCGAGGCCGAACCCGGTCGAGCGGAGGCTGTCCCCCAGCCACTGCCGGATGACCTTGAAGTTGCCTCCCACGGAGAATCCGCGCTTCAGCTCCCGCGCGTACGAGAGCAGGAACGCAACGTCGTTGTCGCTGTCGAAGATGAAGCGGCTCTCGTCCACCACGAGGCGGTCCTCGGGATAGTCGAACTTGCCGTTGCCGTTCTGGTCGATGATCTCGAGTCCGCGGGTGTCGGGGATCTGGTCCACGCCCAGCCGGACGAGCGAGAAGCCGAGCGCCTGCCGGGGGCGCCCGGGATCGCCGATCGGCATCACGTAGGAGAGGAAGTCGTACTGCACGATCGAGCCGAACTGCTCGGCATGCATCGCCGTGATCTCGCGGTGCTCGAGCGTGGCGAGTCCGGCGGGGTTCCAGTAGGCGGCGGTGCCGTCGTCGGAGAGCCCCATGAACGCGCTCCCCATCCCGAGGGCGCGCGCGCCGACGCCGATGCGCAGGAACTCCCCGGCGTAGCGCGTGGCCCGCGCGGGGGCGGGCGCGCCGAGGCCGGACGCGAGCAGGAGGAGGGCGGCCGCGAGCGCCGGACGACGAATTGCGCTTCGAATCATCGGTCCTCGTGTCGGGTGCGCTGGAAACTCCCGGGAGCCCCTTGCCAGGCCCCTCCGGTTGCCGCCGGAGCGGGAGGGACACCGGGTGCTACCCCCCAGCCGTGGCCGGGGTTCCCCTGCCGGACGCCGTGCTTCCGGCGGCCGCGGATCGTCAGGAGGCCGCCGTCCGGCGCCGCGGGGCGTCCTCGGCCAGCGTGACCCGGCGGATCGCCCTCCAGGCCACGTACTGCTCCAGGAGCTCCCGCTCCTCCTCGGGGACCTCGAGGAAGCAGCAGGCGAGCTCGTAGCGGGGCCGCCGCTTGGCCTGCTCCGCCTCCTCGCAGCGGACGACGATCCCGTCGCACTTCACGATCCGCTCCCGGCGCAGCCGGCGCCCGAACGGCGGGAGCAGGATGGTCAGCGAGACCTTGGTGAGGGGCGACAGGAACGCGCGGCTCTGGAACTGAATGCCGCTCGCGGAAAGGTTGATGCTCTCCGTGGTCAGGACCGAGCTCTCGTCCAGTCCCGAGACCTGCATGGCGAGCTTCGCGGCGATGCGCGGCGACTTCCGTCGCTCACGGGTCGGCTTGGTCATCGGCACTCCTCGCGTGACGCTTCTCCCACTTCCCCCGGCGCCCCCTCGAGGCGCCCCTCCCGCGGGCGCCCGAAGGCGCCGCACCTCACCGGCGCCGCTTCCGGCGCCGCCCCGCCGCTTCCTTCCGCCCGGACGCTCGTTCGTGCTTCGTCCGGCGCGCTTTCGCCCCCGTCAGGGGCGCGAGCGCGAGCTCCACTTCACGCCGCGCGAGGTCGGCGCGGGCCACGACGACGCGCAGCGCGTCCCCCAGCCCGAACCGCCGGCGCGATCGCCGCGAGCGGAACGAGAATCCGTGCTCGGCGAGCGCGAGGCTGGGATCGCCCATCGCGCGCTTCGGCAGGAATCCGTCGATGTTCCACTCCGTGAGGGTGACGAACACCCCCGCCGGCGTGAGCCCGGAGACGTACCCTCCGACCTCCTCGCCGATCCGCGCCCGCGCGAAGCGGACCGCTTTCCGGCGGCTCACGGCGCGCTCCGCCTCGTCGGCGGCGATCTCCGCTTCCGACGAGTGCGCCGCCGTCCTGGCGTTGAGCCACCCGGCCGCGAACGTCCACGGATCGGGCGCCGTCTTGCCCTGCGCCGCGTCGGCGAGATAGCGCTTCACGATCCGATGATTCGCGAGATCGGGATAGCGCCGGATCGGCGACGTGAAATGCGCGTAGCCGCGCATGCCGAGCCCGAAATGGCCGACGTCCACGAGGTCGTAGCGCGCCTTCTCGAGCGCGCGCAGCAGATACAGATTCACCAGGCGGTCCCGCGGCGTCTGTCCGCCGCTCGCCCAGTGACGCAGCTGCTTGGCCTCGGTGACGATGGGCATCGGGCCGGAACGCCCCAGATAGCGCGCGGCCTCGACGAACGAGCGCAGCTTATCATAGCGGGGTCGCTCGTGGACCCGGTAAAGGAACGGCAGCTCGCGCGCCGCGGCGCGCCTTCCCACCACCTGGTTGGCGAGCAGCATGAACTCCTCGATGAGCGAGTGCGTCGGCAGCTGCTTCCGCTCGCGGAACGCGACCGGTTCTCCCGAGGCGTCGAGCACCGGGCGGATTTCAGGCAGATCGAACTCCAGCCCTCCCTCCTCCAGGCGCCGTTTCCGAAGCGCGCGCGCCAGGCGGTCGAGGCCGCGAAGCGCCTCGGGGATCCCGTGTCCGGGCTCGCGCAGGAGCCGCCCCGCCTCTTCGTACGAGAGCGAGGCCGCGCTCCGGATGACCCCCTCGACGATGCGGGCGCCCTGGAGCGCGCCGTCGGGTGCCAGCGTCGCGACGACGCTCACGGTGAGGCGGTCGACGCCGTCCCCCAGGCTGCAGAGGCCCCCCGAGAGCGCATCGGGGAGCATGGGCAGCGTGCGGTCGGCCAGATAGACGCTGAAGCCGCGGGCCTGCGCCTCGCGGTCGAGGGCGGACCCGGGGCGCACGTAGTGGGTCACGTCCGCGATGTGGATGCCGACGTCGCAGGGACCGCGCTCCGGATCGCCGCGCAAGGAAAGGGCGTCGTCGTGGTCCTTGGCGTCCTCCGGATCGATCGTGACGACCAGGTCGTCCCGGAAATCCTCGCGTCCGCGCGCCGCGCGCGCCACGGAGTGCTCGTCGTGCGCCGAGGCCTCCTCGAGCACGTCGGCGTCGAACTCCACGCGGAGCCCCTCTTCCAGCGCCACGAGCAGGCTGTCCTCGCGTGGATCGTCCTCCTCGAAGACTGAGGCGACGCGGCCAGTGATCGGATCGGGGGGCGAGGGGTCCAGGCGGACCAGGACCCGCGCGCCGCGCGGAACGCTCTTCCGGCCGTGGAGGGTGAGGAGGATCTCGTGCGGGTATTCCGGCCGCTCGGGGTAGAGCGCCGTCTCGCGGCCGCGCGGCTCCAGCCGCCCGACGATCCCATAGGGAGTGCGCTCGAGAACCTCGAGCACCTCGTGCGCGTCCCCCTGCTCCCGCGACTCGAGGTAGCCGGCGCGGACCCGGTCCCCGTGGAGCGCCCCGCCCATGGCGAAGGGGGGGATGAAAAGGTCTTCGGCCTCGTCGTCGACGCGCACGAACCCGTAGCCGAAACGCGTGCGCGCAAGGCGCCCGACGAGCGTGCGGCGCATCAACGACCCGGAGAGGTCACGACCCTGTCGGCCGAGGGGGGCTCATGAAACCGGCCCGGGGCATCGGAGACCGATGCGCGCCGGGCCGGGATACCGATGAGTGCGGCGCGGGTGCGGCACCGCGATCCTGAGCGACCTGCGCTCAGCGAAGACGCTTCTTGTGCCGATCGCGGCGAAGACGCTTTTTCCGTTTGTGCGTGGCGATCTTCTTTCGTTTCCGCTTCTTTCCGCTTCCCATCGGTCTCCTTCGGCCGGCGCGGGGTCAGTCCCCGCCCCGAACCATCCCTTTGAGCTCGTTGGACGCCTTGAAGACGGGCACCAGCTTCGCCGGTACCATGACCTCGGCGCCGCTTCGTGGGTTGCGCGCTTTTCGCGCCTTGCGTTCGCGCACCTTGAAGGTGCCAAAACCGCGAATCTCGATGTGCTTCCCTTCGCTGAGGGCCCGCGAGATCGCGTTCAGCAGCTGATCGACGATCGTGGCCGTCTCGCTCTTGGAAATCTTGGTGCGACCCGAAATCTCGTCGACCAGGTCGGCTTTGGTCATGGGAAATCCTCCCTCGAGGCGCCGGCCCACTGGCCGGCCAGCGCGTCGCAATCTAGCATCTGCCCTTCGGCGCGTCAATTACCGGAGGCGGTACTCCAGGCGAGGTCCGCGGGAGGAGAGTCCCGTGACCTGGTTCATCTTGTTGTCGAGGAAGTCCCAGAACGAGACCCGGCGGCGCTCCTTCCGGACCACGACCGGCTGTCCGCTGATCCCGGCCATCTGGCCGGCGAGCTGGACGGCGTCGTCCAGGTCCCCCAGCCGGTCCACGAAGCCGTATTCCTGCGCCTGGTCGCCGCTGAAGATGCGCCCGTCGGCGTACGGCAGGACGTCCTCGCGCGCGAGGCTCCGACCCTCGACGATCGCGTCCACGAACTGGTCGTAGACGTTGGAGAGCACCCCCTCGAGGAGCTTCCGCTCCTCGTCGGTCATCGGCCGCCACATGGAGCCGATGTCCTTGAACTTGCCCGTCTTGATCGTCTCGAAGCGGATCCCGACCTTCCGGAACAGATCCTCGGTGTTCGGGAAGCTCATGATCACGCCGATGCTGCCCGTCAGGGTCCCGGCGTTCGCCACGATCGAATCGGCGGCGCAGGCGACGTAGTAGGCGCCCGAGGCGGCCACGCCGCCCATCGAGGCGATGACCGGCTTCTTCCCCTCGTCGTGCACCCGCTTCACCGCCTCGTAGATCTCCTGGGAAGCGGCCACGCCGCCGCCCGGGCTGTCGAGCCGGATGACCACGGCGCGCACGCTGGAGTCGCGCTGCATCCGGTCCAGTTGGTCCACGATCGGCTCGGCGTCGTCGATCTCGCCGACGATCTCCACGAGTCCGACCCGGCCGGAGAGCGGCGAGAGCGCCAGCTTGTCCCCGGTCAGCGCCAGGTTCACCACCATGAACGCGAGCCCGATGATGATGACGGTTCCCGCGAGCAGCAGGGCACAGCCGAGGACCCAGCGGTTTCGCGCCACGACGTTCTCCAGGGTGAGCGGCGGATGGTAAACCGCGTCACCCTACCAGAATCGCCGATCCGATTCCAATGCAGGAAGGCGCGCGGCCTGTTCCGCCGCGCGCCTCCTTCGGCCTTTCGGCCTTGGTTATTGCTCCCCGCCTGTGCCGTGCACCCAGTGCCGGTGAAACTGCGTCGTCTCGTCGAGGGGATCAGCTCAGGACCGGGCGATTCTCGCGAGCACGGCAGGGAACATCGGGTTTGTCCGGTTGCTTCCTCCAGGGTTCGCTTTCCTTTTTCGTTCGCTGCGTCCGACGCTATGGACTAAGGCAATCGGTGTGCCGCGCGGGTGGGAGCGGAGTGTCGAAGGGGGCTTGGGGTGGCTGGATTGAGCCAGGCCTAACGTGCTGCGCTACTGCGCATTAGGGGCGAGGATTGAGGTTGTTTCTGGGTGGGTACCGTGGGGGACATCGAGGAGCGAGTCAGACGCGGGAGTAAGCTCCACTTATGGGGTAGCGCCCGCAGAACTCGGTGTGAAAAGACCCAGGGGTTCCGCGGCCCGCGGGCCGCGGTACAGGCGTGAAAAGGCCCAGGGTTCCGCGGCCTGAGGGCCGCGGTACATGGGCCGCGGTTTATAGAATCAGACTCGTCCCTGTCATCTCGGAGGGCGGGTCGATCCCCAGCAGCTGGAGGAGCGTTGGCGCGACGTCGGCGAGGATGCCGTCCCGAAGCGCGTGGGGCGGATCGCCGGCGATGAGCACCGGAACCGGGTTCAGGGTGTGGGCGGTGTGGGGTCCGCCTGTCTCGGGGTCGATCATCATCTCGGCGTTGCCGTGGTCGGCGGTGACCAGGGCGAATCCCCCGCGCGCGCGAACCGCCTCCAGCACCCGTCCCAGCCCCGTGTCCACCATCTCCACGGCGCGGATCGCCGCCGGGATGACGCCGGTGTGCCCCACCATGTCGGCGTTGGCGTAGTTGAGGACGAAGAATCCGCACGTCTCGTCGGCCAGGCGCCGCACGAGGGTGTCGGTCACCTCCACCGCGCTCATCTCCGGCTTCAGGTCGTAGGTGGCCACCTTGGGCGAGGGGATCAGGGCGCGGTCCTCTCCCGGAAACGGCTTTTCCTCGCTTCCATTCAGGAAGTAGGTCACGTGGGCGTACTTCTCCGTCTCCGCGATCCGGA
>DASQJL010000018.1 GCA_035631035.1 Candidatus Binatia bacterium
ACGGCGCGACGCCGCTCCACCCGCGTTACCATCCCCACTTCATCGCTCAAAGGAGGTCTCATGCGCCCCCGCTATCGTCTCGTGCCGCATCTCGCCATCGGATTGCTGCTTCTCTGCGGCGTCGTCCTGCTCGGCGCCGACGCCAGCCGTACGACGCCGACGAACATGAACTGGGCGATGAACGCGACGATCATCGAAGCCTGCTCCTGCCCCATGTTCTGCCAGTGCTACTTCAACACGAAGCCGTCGGAGCACATGGTGATGAACGGCGACGCGCATACCATGGAGCACTTCTGCAAGTTCAACAACGCCTTCCGCGTGAACAAGGGCAGCTACGCCGGCACCAAGCTCGACGGCGCCAAGTTCTGGGTGGCCGGAGACCTGGGCGGCGAGTTCAGCACGGGCGAGATGAACTGGGCGGTGCTCACGTTCGACCCGTCGGTGACGCCGGAGCAGCGCGAGGGGATCAAGGCGATCATGGGCCACGTCTACCCCGTGAAGTGGAAGGCGTTCACGGTGGCCGAGGACGCGCCGATGGAGTGGAGCTACACGAAGGACGTCGCGACGGCCAAGCTGGACGGCGGCAAGGCGGCCGAGGTCACGCTGAAGCGCTACCCCGGCAACAGCGAGCAGCCGATCACGATCAACAACCTCAAGTACTGGGGGACCAAGCGGAACAACGGCTTCGTCCTCATGCCGAATGACGTGGAGGCCTACCGCCTCGGAGACAAGGCGTTCGAGTACAAGGGCACGAACGGCTTCATGATCACGTTCGACATCAACAACAAGGACGTGGTCGCCGCGGCGAACTGACCTCGAATCGGAGCGGCGGGCGTCCGCGACCGGGCGCCCGCCGTACATTCTCGCCGGAAGAACAGGAGTTCGCGATGAATCTCGCTTATACCCGCACCCTGTGGGAAGAATTCCGCCTCGTGAACGGCATCACCCTGCGCGTCCTGGAGGCGATCCCCGCCGACAAGATCGACGCCCACCCCATCCCGAACATGCGCACCCCCAAGGAGCTGGTCGTGCACATGGCCGAAACCATGCGCGGGTGCTCGACCGGAGCGATCCAGGGGAAGATCACGAACTTCGAAGAGCACGAGCCGGCGAAAGTCGCCGCGATCACGTCGAAGGACGCGATGATCGCCGCGATGCGGTCGGCCTGGAACGAAGCGGACGCCGCGGTCAAGTCGATGACGGAGTCGCAGGCGACGGCGACCGTCGAGACCCCGTGGGGCTTCAACCCGTGGGGATGGCTCTGCATCCAGATCATTTTCGACGAACACCTGCATCACCGCGGCCAGCTCTTCGCGTATCTGCGCGCGCTGGCCGTGCCCGAGGTTCCCTTCATGTGGGATTTCGCGCACAACGCGCCCGAATTCCGGCCGAATCCGAATCTCCAGCCGGCCTAGGCGCGCCCCTCGCGCGAAGGCGTGAAGGCGTCCGTGACATCGGGGAGGACCCGCACCGGGTCCTCCCCGTTCGCGTTTCTCTGGGCGGCGCAGTTCCTCTCGCAGCTGGGCGACTCCATCTTCCAGGTCGCCTTCATCTGGCTCGTCCTCGATCTGACCGGCTCGAAGACCCTCACCGGGCTGGCGGCGGCGGTGGCCTACCTCCCCTCGCTCCTCTTCGGCATCGCGGCCGGCTTCCTCATCGACCGGTGGAATCGCCGGAGGGTGCTCGCGGGCGCCGATCTCGCCCGCGCGGTGCTCCTCGTGATCGGAAGCGTCCTCCTGCTCCAGGGCCGCCTGAACGCGGCGGGGCTCGCCGGCGTCGCGTTCGGCATGGCGACCGCCTCGGTGCTCTTCAACCCGGCGCGCGATTCGCTGCTCCCCGAGCTGGTCCCCGCGTCGCGGCTTCCGCGCGCCAACGCCTGGGTGCAGCTCTCGCAGCAGGCGGCGTGGCTGGCGGGGCCGCTCGCCGCGGGCGCCGTGATCGCGGCGGCCGGCGTGCGCTCGGCCTTTCCGTTCTGCGCGGTTCTCTTCGGCGCCTCGTTCGGCTTCCTGGCGCTCCTGGGCGCCGCGGTGGGGCGCGCGCATCGCGGCGAGACGCCGCTCCCCGGCCTGCGGCGCGACTTCACGGATGGGATGCGGGAGGTCCTGGCCGACCGCACGCTGGTCCTGCTCCTCCTGCTCACCGCGCTCGACAATCTGTTCATCATGGGACCCGGCCTGATGACGGCGGTGCTCGTCAAGGACACGCTGCACCTGGACGCCAAGGCGTTTGCGGTCGCCGAATCCGCCTACGGCGTGGGGATGATTCTGGGGAGCCTGCTCGTGGGTCGCGTGCTGGGTCCGGCGCGCCAGGGGTGGGTGCTCCTTCTGGCCATCGCGCTGGACGGATTCACCTACGTGCCGCTCTACTTCTGCCGCTCGCTGCCGTTCCTGTACGTCGCACTGCTCCTCCACTCCATCGTGATCCCCTTCATCACGGTGCCGCGCGCAGTGATCCTCCAGCGGATCGTCCCGGCCTCGCGGATGGGTCGCGTCTTCTCGCTGGTCAACTTCACGGTGTTCGGGGTGACCGCGATCTCGGTCGCGATCGCCGGCGCCGTGCTGGACCGCATCACGGCGCCCCAGATGTACGCGATCACGGGGATCTGCGGCGGCCTGACCGGGATCCTCGGGATGGCGTCGCGGAAGCTGCGCTCGCTCTGACCACGGACGCGGCGGCCGGGCGACGGGGCCGTCCGGCGCTCGTCAGCGCCGTCGGCTCAGCAGCGCGTAGAGCGGAAACCCGGTCGCCGCGATCGCGACGCCCGCGGCCGACCGCCATCCGCTCGACACCAGGTCGCTCGCGATGATCGCCAGCGTGACCAGGATGAAGAGGATCGGGGTCACCGGATAGAGCGGGGTGCGGTATCCCGTCCCGTCGCCCGCCTCGTCGTCCCGGCCGGCCGCGTCGCCCTGGCGCCGGCGCACGAAGAGCGCGGCGGTCGTGAGCCCGTAGAAGAGCCAGGACGTGGTGACGAACCATCCCGAGACGTCCTCGAACCCGTGCGCGCACCAGAGCCAGATTCCCGAGAGGACAGCCTGAAGCCAGAGCGCGAAGTCGGGCGTCCCCCGCCCTGAGACGTGCGCCGCGCGGCGCCAGAAGAGCCCGTCGGCGGCCATCGCGAGGGTGACGCGCGGCCCGGTCAGCACCGACGCCGAGATGGTTCCGAACGTGGAGACCGCGACCAGCACGGCCAGCGCGCGGCTTCCCCCCTCGCCCAGGATGCGCCGGATCGCCTCGCTGGCCACCGCCTCGTAGTGGGACACCTCGGCGGGCGAGAGCACGTGAAAGTAGGCGAGGTTGGTGATGACGTAGACGGCGATGACGATCGCCGTGCCGAGCAGAATCGCGATCGGCATCGCGCGGCGGGGGTTCACGATCTCGCCGGCCACGTAGGTCGAGTCGGTCCAGCCGTCGTAGGCGAAGAAGATCGGGATCATGGCGATCGCGAGCGCGAGAAGGAGCGGATGCGACGCGGGGTGCGTCGCCGCCGCGGTGGCCGCCTCTCCGGCGGCGGGACCCCCGTGCGGCAGGAAGAAGGCGGCCGCGCAGAGCCCCAGGATCCCGATCACCTTGAGCGTGGTGAGCAGCGTCTGGGTGCCCGCCCCCTGCTTCACGCCGAGCCAGTTGATCAGCGTGAGGATGAAGATCGCGGCCAGCCCCACGGGAAGGCGGGCTGCCTCCGAGAGTCCGAGCGCCTGGCAGAAGTAGATGGCGAAGACGGTCGTGATCGAAGCGATCACGGTCGGCTTGATGACCGAGAGGGACGCCCAGCCGAAGACGAATCCCAGGCGGTCGCCGAAGGCCTCGCGGATGAAGACGTAGAGTCCGCCGGTGCGGGGGTGCGCCACCGCCAGCTCGGCGAGAACGAGCGAGCCGCACATCGAGAGCACGCCCCCGAGCACCCAGGCGAAGAGCATGACGGGAACGGAGTGGAGCTGCTGGGCGACCGAGTGCGGGGAGCGGAAGATCCCCGATCCCACGATGCTGCCGACGGTCACCGCCGTGGCGGCGTAGAGTCCGATCTGGCGGCGGAGCAGCGCGTCCGCGTGCCCCGCGCGGGTGGGCGCGGGCGTGGCCTGGGCGCTCATGATCCTCCCTCCGGGTGGGAATCCCGCCGGCGGCCCGAAGCATCCGAGCAACCGTCGAGCGATACCCTCGTCCGCCGCCCCTTATACCACGGCCCGGGCCGGCCTGGGACTCGCACCAGGAGGAACGGATGGACGCAACCAGGACCCGGCTGGACCCCGGGACATCGATCGGGCCCGTGGATCTCGCGGTCTCGGACCTGGACCGCTCGGTCCGTTTCTACGAGCGCGCCATGGGATTTCAGGTTCTCGCCCGAGAGCGGGAGATCGCGCGCCTGGGCGCGGGAGGCCGCGACCTGCTCCGGCTGGAAGAGATCCGCGGAGCCCGGCGCGTCCCGCGCACCACCGGGCTCTATCATTTCGCCGTGCTCCTGCCGAACCGGCCCGACCTGGCGACGGCGCTGGTCCGTCTGGCCGCCTCCGGCGCTCCGCTCGGCGGGGCTTCGGATCACGGCGTGAGCGAGGCCCTCTATCTCTCCGATCCGGACGGCAACGGCATCGAGATCTACCGCGACCGGCCGCGCGGGGAGTGGCCCCATGCCGCGGACGGATCGGTCGCGATGACCATCGATGCCCTCGATCTCGAGAGCCTCGTGGCCGAGTCGCC
>DASQJL010000019.1 GCA_035631035.1 Candidatus Binatia bacterium
GCGCTGGGCGAGCTTCGCCCCGACGAGCAAATGGCGCTCGCGCTCAAAGTCGGAGAGCGGCTCTCCTACGCGGACATCGCGACGCTCCTCGACCACTCCGCCGGCGTCACCCTCTCGCGGCTCTCCTCGGCGCGCGCCCTCCTCCTCACGCGCACGCGCGAGGGGATCGGCGATCTCTCGTGATCCACCTCACGCTGAATCAGATCTCGGCCTACATCGACGCGGAGCTTCCCGAAGCGTCGGTCGAGCTGGTGCGGCTCCACCTCTCCTCCTGCCTCGAGTGCACCGAGCGCTTCGGACACATCGAGGAGCAGGAGAGCGCCCTCGCGCGCCTGCTGGTCAACGAGCCTGGGGACCCCTTCTTCGCGCGGTTCGCCGAGAGGGTGCTCGGACCGGAGCCGGTGAAGAGAGCGGAGCCCGAGAAGAGGGCGGAGGCGGCGAGAGCGGAGCCCTTGAAGAAGGCCCAGGCTGTGCGTGCCGTGCCGCCGCCGAAAGAAGCGCCGACGCCGAGGGAAGCGCCGCCGCCCAAGGCCGCGCCCAAGCCGGCGGCTGCGGTTCCGAAGGCCGCCGACCGCGTGACGGGAAGCGCACCGCGCAAGGCCGGCGTCGCGCGGATTCTCCTGCCCGTGGGCGCGCTCCTGATCGTCCTGTCGGCCGCGGCGGTGATCGCGATCCGGCCTCGGATTCCCCAGATCTCGTTCGCGCCGGCCGACCGGCGGCCTCCCCTCGCCGCCGCCCAGGCCCGGCCGCCCCGGGATTCGCCCCCCTCCCCCGAAGCCGCTCCGCACGGGCCGGCCGAAGGGTCCGACCCTCTCGAGCGGGCCGCGGCCAAGAGCTCCGAGGCGGAGCGCGCGGGAACGGCCGAGGCGCACGACGCCGCCGCCGCCGCATGGGAAGAGGCCCTTCCCGAGCTGGAGCAGAACGCCGACGAGCTCGCGGCCGGGAGGCATGAGATCGCGGCCGCCCGCTACGCGGCCTGGAGCCGGACCGCCACGCCGGAGCGGCGCGATGCGGCCATGCGCGCGGTGCGCGCCTATCTCCTCTGCGCTCCCGCGGGCGCCGAGCGCGACCGGGCCTGGACCTGGCTCGCCGAGCTCAAGCGCTAGGCGCCGGCCCCAGGGCCGCCCCAAAGCCGTCTAACTCCGCAGTTCTCCTCAAGGTTGCCCCATCCCCGGCCGATGCATCGATACGTGGCGGAGCCTGGCCGGCCCGCCCGACGGGAGGATCATGGGAACGATGGACGAGGGAATCCTCGCGGAGTTCCTGGCCGAGAGCTTCGAGAATCTCGCCCAGGTCGAACACGATCTGGTCGCGCTCGAGCGGGACCCCGAGGATCGGAAGCGCATCGGCGGCATCTTCCGCGCCGTGCACACGATCAAGGGCACCTGCGGCTTCTTCGGCTTCAAGAAGCTCGAGGCGCTGGCGCACGCCGGAGAGAATCTGCTGAGCCGGCTCCGCTGCGGCGAGATCGCGTTCACCCCCGGCCTCGCCGACACGCTGCTCCGCCTGGTGGACGCGCTCCACGCGATCCTCTCGGCGATCGAGACCACGCGGTCGGAGGGCGATCAGCAGTTCGCGCCGCTCATCGACGAGCTGGTGCTCCTGGAGCGGGCGCCCTCCGCCGCGCCCGCTCCGGCGTCTCCATCGTCCCCGTCGCCCGCGGAGGCGGAGCCAGGCGCTCCGCCGCGCGGGGGACTTCTCGATCCGCTCATCGCCGAGGGCCGCCTCGACCCCGACGCCGTGGCGCTCGCGGCGCAGCAGCAGCGCATGGGTGACCCGCGCCGGATCGGCGAGATCCTCGTGGACAACGGCGCCCTGAAGCCGCAGGACGTCCTGGACGCGCTGCTCGCGCGCGGCGAGGCGCCGGCCCTGGCGCACGGCGAGAGCACGATCCGAGTGGACGTGGAGCTGCTCGACCTCCTGATGAACCTGGTGGGCGAGCTGGTCCTCGCCCGGAACCAGCTCCTCCAGAAAGTCGCCTCGTCGGATCTCGCGGACCTTCCCGGCACGACGCAGCGCCTCAACCTGATCACGACCGAGCTGCAGGAAGGGATCATGAAGACCCGCATGCAGCCGATCGCGAACCTCTGCAACAAACTCCCGCGGCTCGTGCGCGATCTCTCGATCGCGTGCGGCAAGGAAGTGCGCCTGGAGTTGGAAGGGATCGACACCGAGCTGGACCGCACGATCATCGACGCCATTCGCGACCCGCTGACCCACCTGATCCGGAACGCCATCGATCACGGGATCGAGACGAGCGAGATCCGGCGGGCCCGCGGCAAGGCCGCCGAGGGGCGCATCGTCGTGAAGGCCTATCACGAGGGCGGCAAGGTGCACCTGGAGGTGACGGACGACGGCGACGGCCTGCCGATCGCGCGCATCCGGGAGAAGGCGACGCGCGCGGGGCTGGTTCCCGCCGAGCGGATCCCCCGCATGACCGACCGCGATTGGGCCCAGCTCATCTTCCAGCCCGGGTTCTCGACGGCGGAGAAGGTCACGAACGTGTCGGGCCGGGGCGTCGGGATGGACGTCGTGAAGACCAACGTGGAGCGGATCGGCGGCGCGATCGAAGTGGATTCGCAGCCGGGGCGCGGCGCCACGGTCCGGATCCGGATCCCGCTCACCCTGGCGATCGTTCCCGCGCTGATCGTGTCCGCCGCGGGCGAGCGCTACGCGATCCCCCAGGTGAATCTCCTGGAGCTGATCCGCGTGGAGGGGGACCTCGCGTCGATCTCGATCACCACCGCGGTGGACGCGTCGCTGCTCCGCTACCGGGGCGGCCTCCTCTCCTTGGTGGACCTTCGCGACGCGCTCCACGTTCCGGCGGACGACGCCTTCCCCGCTCCGACCGGCGCCCGGCCGATCGCGGTGCTCCAGGCCGACGGGGTCACGTTCGGCCTGGTCGTGGACGCCGTCGAGACCTCGCAGGAGATCGTCGTGAAGTCGCTGGGCGATCCGCTGCGCCAGATCCCGGTCTTCGCCGGCGCGACGATCCTGGGGGACGGCAAGGTCGCACTGATCCTCGACGTGCCCGGCCTGGCCCGGCACTGCGGCATCACCGTGCGGGGGCACGCCGCGATCGAGGAGGTCGCCGAGGAGGCGGCCGCTCCGGTCGTGCCGACCCAGACGCTCATCCTCTGCCGGGCGGGCGGCTACCCGGTGGCCATTCCGCAATCGGACATCGCGCGCCTCGAGGAGTTCCCCCGCGGCACGGTCGAGCGGCTGGGCGAGCGGCGCGTCGTGCAGTACCGCGGCGGGCTCCTCCCCCTGGTCCCACTCGCGGGGCTGCTCGGGGTCGGCGCCGACGCCGGGCTCGAAGGCGGCCTCGCGCCCGCGGCCGACGGCGTTTCGTCGGAGACGATCCGCGTCGTCGTCGTGGAGCGGGACGGTCGCGCCATCGGACTCGCTGTCGAGGAGATCGTCGAGATCCTGGAAGAGCCGATCATGCCCGAAGACTCGCCGCGCGCCGGCGTGCGCGGCTCCGCCGTGATTCGCGGGCGCGCGACCGATCTCCTGGACCTCGAGGCCCTCCTCGCTTCGAGCGGCCAGTCCGCCGTGGCGGCGGGCGCCTAGGGCGCGCCATGGAAGGCGAGCGGGTGCTCTGCACGTTTCGCGTGGCCGAGCTCTTCCTGGGGCTCGACATCGCGTCGGTTCAGGAGGTGCTGCGCGGCCAGGAGGTGACGCGCCTCCCGCTCGCGTCGGCGCCGGTGCGCGGGATCATCAACCTGCGCGGGCGGATCGTGCCCGCGGTGGATCTGCGGCGCTGCCTCGAGCTGGCGCCGGCTCCCGAGAGCCTCGAGCCCGCGACGATCGTCGTTCGAGGTCCGGAGGCCGCGGTCAGCCTGCTCGTGGACGACGTGGGCGACGTGATGACGGTGTCGGAGGAGACGTTCGCGCGGACGCCCGAGACGGTGCGGGCCAGCGCGCGCGAGCTCCTGCGCGGTGTGTTTCCGCTGGAAGACCGGCTCCTCCTGGAGCTGGATCTGGGTCGCGTGCTCCGGGCGGCGTACGCCTAGGGCTCGGAGCGAAGGGATCCGGCTCATGGGCCGGACGTCAGGGAAGGAGCGAACGACGATGGTCCTCACGGTTCGGCGCCAGCTGGTCGGGAGCGCGCTCTTGGCTCTCGTCGGCTTCCTCGTGTTCGGGGTGGTCGCCTACGTCACGGTGAGCGAGCTCAAGATCAACGGGAAGCGCTACCACCGGATCACGCAGGGCAAGGATCTCGTGGCGGACGTCGTCCCGCCGCAGGAGTACCTGGTCGAGTCCTACCTCGCGGTGCACCAGATGCTGGGGGAGACCGATCGCCGGCGCCTGGACGACCTGATCCAGCAGGGACAGGAGCTGCGGGCCAACTTCGAAGCGCGCCACCAGCACTGGGAGAAGACCCTCCCCCCGGGCAAGCTCCGGGACGCGCTTCTCAAGGACGCCTACGAGCCGGGCGCGGAGTTCCTCCGGATCAAGGACGACGAGTTCGTACCCGCCGTGCGCCGAGGCGACACCGAAGGTGCCCGCCAGATCGCCGACACGCAGCTCAAGCCGCTCTACGAGCAGCACCGGAAAGCGGTGCTCGAGGTGGTGCAGCTCGCGCGCCAGGCGACCGAGCGCGAGGAGAAGGAGGCGCTCGAGCTCGCCCAGCAGCGCACCGCTCTCGTGCCGCTCGTGGGAGGGCTGCTCGCCCTGGTCACGGTGGGCATCGGGCTCTTCGTGTCGCGCCGACTGGTGAGCGCGATCGAGCAGGCGCGCCAGGTGGCCGAGCGCACCGCCGACGGCGACCTCACGTCGCGGGTCGGGTACGCCTCCAACGACGAGCTGGGGCAGCTCGCGACCGCCACGAACCGCATGGTGGAATCGCTCCGCTCGATCCTCTCGCACATCGGCGACCGCGCGGTGACCCTCGCCACGGCCTCCGAGGAGCTCTCCTCGGTGTCCACGCAGATGATCTCCAGCGCCGAGGAGACGTCCCAGCAGGCGAGCATGGTCTCCTCGGGGTCGGAGCAGATCAGCCGCAACGTCGAGAGCGTCTCCGTTTCGGTGGAGCAGATGATCGCGAGCATCCAGGAGATCTCCAAGAACACGAGCGAGGCCGCGCGCGTCGCCACGGTCGCCGCGGGCGAAGCGGACCTGACGAACACCGCGGTGAACAAGCTGGGCGAATCGAGCGCCGAGATCGGCAAGGTCGTGCAGGTGATCAACACGATCGCGCAGCAGACGAACCTGCTCGCGCTGAACGCCACGATCGAGGCCGCCCGCGCGGGCGAGGCGGGGCGCGGCTTCGCCGTCGTCGCCAACGAGGTCAAGGAGCTGGCCAACGAGACCGCGTCGGCCACCAAGGACATCAGCCACAAGATCGAGGCGATCCAGGCGGACACGTCGGAGGCGATCGGCGCGATCGGCAAGATCAGCGACACGATCCAGCAGATCAAGGACATCTCGAACTCGATCGCGACCGCGATCGAGGAGCAGCTGGCCACCTCGGGGGAGATCGGGCGCAACTTGACCGAGGCGGCGCGCGGGAGCGGCGAGATCAGCGCCGGCATCGTCAAGGTGGCCGAGATCGCGCGCGACACGGCGGGCAGCTCCGAGAACACCCAGAAGGCGGCGGAGGAGCTGGCGCGGCTCGCGTCCGAGCTGCGCGCCCTGACGCAGCGCTTCCGCTACTCGGAAGAGCCGGCCGCGGAGGACGCGGCGGCGCAGGTGGCGGCGGCGGCGCCCGCCACGGTGCTGGCCATGGCGGCGGCGAAGGGACGAACGCGGCCGGCGGCCGGGCCGGAGAACGGCGCGGCGCGATCCGACGTGCGGCGGGCGGGCTGAGCGGAAGCGACACGGCATCCGGACGAGGAGGTTGGCTATGAAGGCTCTGGTGGTGGATGACTCGCGCTCCATGCGGGCCATCGTCGGAAAGCAGCTCCGCGAGCTGGGCTTCGTGGTGGAGGAGGCCGGCAGCGGTCAGGAAGCGCTCGCCGCGCTGCACCAGCGCGGCCCCGTGGACCTGGTGCTCCTCGACTGGAACATGCCGGAGATGGACGGGTGCGAGGTGCTCAGCCTGATCCGCTCCGAGCCGCGCTACAAGAACGTGCGCGTCATGATGGTCACGACCGAGAGCGAGATGTCGCAGGTGGCGGTGGCGCTGGAGGCGGGCGCCAACGAGTACCTCATGAAGCCGTTCGACCGGGAGTCCTTGGTCGAGAAGCTGGTCCTGCTCGGGATGGATCCCGCCGGCCGCGCGGGTTGACCGGGCCGAAGCGAACCTCGACCGAAACGGAACGCTCATGCGCCGAATCCGAGTGATGATCGTGGACGACGTGGCGATCGTGCGCCGACTGGTGGCGGACGCGCTGGCCGTCGACCCTGAGCTCTTGGTCGTGGGCATGGCCGCCAACGGCCGCGAGGCGCTGGCGAAGATCCCCTCGCTCGCGCCCGACCTGATCGTGCTGGACTACGAGATGCCCGAGATGGACGGGCTGGAGACCCTGCGCGAGCTGAAGCGGATCGGCTCCCGCGCGCGGGTGGTGCTCTTCAGCACCTACACGCGGCATGGGGCCAAGGCGACCCTGGACGCGCTCTGGCTCGGCGCCGACGACTACGCCACCAAGGTGAGCGCGAGCGACCTGGTGGCGGCGAGCCGCTGCGTGCAGAGCGAGCTGATTCCGAAGATCAAGGCGCTCTGCTCCGACGACGCGTCGGCGGCCACGACGACGCCGGTGCCCGCGCCGACGGCGGCGGCCGAGCCGGTCGTCCCCGCGGGTCCGCCTCCGGCTCTTCGCACGCGGGAGGCGCTCTCCGGGCGCGCGCCGGGCCGTAACGCGGGACCGGGGCGCGCCGAGATCATCGCGGTCGGCGCCTCGACGGGAGGTCCGCGCGCCCTGGCGACCCTGCTCGAGCGGCTGCCGCGCGATCTGGCCGCCCCCATCGTGATCGTCCAGCACATGCCTCCCCTGTTCACCCGCTCCCTGGCCGAGCGGCTGGACGGCGGAACGCCGCTTCGCTGCGCCGAGGGAGAGGATGGCGCCGTGCTCGAACCGGGCACGGTCTGGATCGCGCCCGGCAACTGGCACATGACCGTCGCGCGCGAGGGCTCGGCCGCGGTGCTTCGCCTGACGGGCGAGGCCCCGGAGAACTCCTGTCGTCCCGCCGCGGATCCGCTCTTCCGGTCGGTGGCGGACGTCTACGGCGCGGGCGCGCTCGCCGTGGTCCTCACCGGGATGGGGCAGGACGGATTGCGGGGCGTCGAGCGGATCAAGCAGCGCGGGGGAGCGGTCCTCGTGCAGGACGAAGCGTCCAGCGTGGTCTGGGGCATGCCGGGAGCGGTGGCCAAGGCCGGGCTCGCCGATCGGGTTCTCCCCGTGCGCGACATCGCCGCCGAGATCGCCCGGCGCGTGGCGTCGGGCCGCCGCCGCGCGACGGTGGCCTGACCCGATGAGCCCCGCGCGACTCCCCGCCGCGGAACCCCGGGTCTCCGCCTCCACTTACGCCTACCTGCAGCAGCTCTTGAAGAGTCGCACCGGCACGGTCCTGGAGCGCGGCAAGGAATACCTCGTCGAGGCCCGCCTCTACGCCCTGGCCCAGGAAGAGGGCTTCGTGTCGGTCGGAGGGCTCCTCGAGGGGCTCCAGACCGAGCCGGAGACCGGTGGCCTTCACCGCCGCGTGGTCGAGGCGATGCTGAACGGCGAGACCTCGTTCTTTCGCGACTACTACCCCTTCGAGGTATTGCGGGAGACCGTGATCCCCGAGCTGCTCCGGAAGCGGGCGGGCTCGAAGAGCCTCCACGTCTGGAGCGCGGCCGTGGCGAGCGGGCAGGAGGCCTACAGCATGGCGATGCTCCTTCGCGAGCACTTCCCCGAAACCGCCGACTGGACGATCCGGATCCTGGCGAGCGACGTCTCGGAGTCGATGCTCGAGCGGGCGCGGTCCGGACGCTTCCGCCAGATCGAGGTGAACCGCGGGCTTCCAGCACCCCTCCTGGTCAAGTACTTCGAGCGTGCCGGCAACGAGTGGAGGATCGCCGAGCCGATCCGGCGGATGGTCGATTTCAGCCACATCAACCTGGCCGCCCCCTGGCCCGGCCTGCCGGCCATGGACATTCTCCTTCTGCGCAATGTGCTCATCTACTTCAGTTCGGACGTGCGCGGGACGATCTTGCAGAACGTGAGGCGGTGCCTCCGCAGGGACGGGTATCTCTTCGTAGGAGGAGGCGAGACCAGCCTGGTGCTCGACCGGACGTTCGAGCCGGTCCGCTCCGGCAAGACGGTCTACTACCGCGTGGGCGACGAAGCGACACGGCCGTCGGGACGGCGGGCCGCGGGAGAGGGGAACGCGACATGAGCACCGCGACGATCGAGCTCAAGGACTGGCTCGAAGCGCTGACCGAGGTGATTCGGGACTATGCGGCGCGCTCGCTGCGATTCGACGGGACGCCGGTCGTGCCGAACGGCGCGTCGGCCGGGTCGGAGCCGGCCGCCTACGTCGCGATCCTGGGCGAGCGCTGCAGCATGCACCTGGGCATCTCCACCTCCATGGAGGGGTGCCGCGCCCTCGTGCGCGCGCTGCTGGGCATGCGGCAGAAAGACCCGATCACCGACGCGGAAGTCGTGGACGGCATGAGCGAGATCCTGAACATCGCGGCCGGCAAGGTGAAGTCGCGGATGGTGGTCCGCGACGGCTCCCTGAAGCTGGGACTTCCGATCTTCGTGCAGGGCCAGGTGGGGCTGGGCGAGAGCACCGAGAAAGCGACCGCCGAAGTCCCGATCGGCCCCGTGCCCTGCAGGCTTCTGGTGTACCGGAGGGTGCGATGACCCGCGGCCGCAGCCGCGGAACCTCGGTGGCGCTCGCCCTAGCGATCGCGTGGAGCCTTCTTCCCGCCCTTGCGAACAACGCCGAAGCCACCCCCACCCGCGGCGTGACCATCCTCTCCGGCGGCGTGCCCGGCGAATCCTTCGGCTGCTCCGTCGCCTCCGCCGGCGACGTGAACGGCGACGGCTACGCCGACGTCATCGTCGGCGCCTACCAGAGCGGCCGCGTGGGCCAGGCCGTGGGTCGCGCCTACATCTACTTCGGCGGGCTGCGCCCGCAGAACCGCCCCGACGTGGTGCTGACCGGCGAGGCGGCCGGCGACGCCTTCGGGGTCTGCGTGGCTTCCGCCGGCGACGTCAACAAGGACGGGTACGCCGACGTGATCGTCGGCGCCTATCAGAACGACGCGCGCGGCGCGAACGCCGGCCGCGCCTACGTGTATTTCGGGGGGCCCAAGCCGCACGAGCGCCCCGACATCGTCCTGAGCGGTGAGGCGGCCGGCGACGCGTTCGGCTACGCCGTCGCGTCGGCGGGCGACGTGAACCGCGACGGCTACGCCGACGTCGTCGTGGGCGCCTACGAGAACAGCGCGCGCGGCGCCGGCGCGGGACGCGCCTATGTCTTCTTCGGCGGCGCGCACCCCGACGGCGTTCCCGACGCGGTGCTCTCCGGCGAGGCCGCGGGGGACCGGTTCGGGATCTCGGTCGCGGGCGCGGGCGACGTGAACGGGGACGGTTTCGCCGACGTGGTGGTCGGCGCCTATCAGAACGATGCCGGAGGCAACGACGCCGGGCGCGCCTACGTCTTCTTCGGCGGCGCGCATCCGCACGAGCGTCCGGACCTCACGCTCACGGGCGCTTCGGCGGGCGATTCGTTCGGGTTTTCGGTGGCAGGCGCGGGGGACGCGAACAAGGACGGGTTCGCGGATGTGGCGGTGGGCGCCTACCACAACGGCGCGGGCGGCAAGGATGCCGGACGCGTCTACCTCTATTACGGCGCCAAGGCGCCTTCCGAGACGGCAGGACTCGTCCTGACCGGAGAAGCGGCGGGCGACGCGTTCGGCTACGCCGTCGCCGCCGCGGGCGATGCCAACGGAGACGGCTTCGCCGACCTGGCGGTCGGCGCCTATGGCAACGACGCCGGCGGCTCGGCCGCGGGCCGCGCCTACGTCTTCTTCGGCGGACCCGGCGCCGATGCCGTTCCCGACTTCACGCAGACGGGCGAGGCGACGCTGGACAACCTGGGCTTCGCGGTCGGAGGGGCGGGCGACGTGGATGGGGACGGCTACGCGGACCTGGTCGTGGGCGCTCCCTACTCGGACGGCGACGCGGGCCGCGGCTATCTCACCCGGAACGTGGGCGGCAAGTCGAGACCGATCGCGGCGCGCTGACGCTCCCGCTCAGCGCTGCGGAGCGACGTACGGCGAGCTGTTCTGGATCAGCCGGATGTTCCCCGACTCCAATCCCTTCACGAAGACCTCGACGATCTCCGCCGCGAACTGGGTGCCGGCCTTCTCGGTCATCTGGCCGATCGCCTGCTCCATCGTGAGGCCCGCGCGGTAGGGACGGTCGGTGGTCATGGCGTCGAACGCGTCGGCCACGTTCACGATCTTCGCCGCCGTGGAAATCTCGTCCCCCTTCAAACCGTCCGGATAGCCGCGCCCGTCCACCCGCTCGTGGTGATGGCGGATCATGTCGGTCACGCGCTCGAGGAACCGGACCCCCTTCACCATCTCGGCTCCGCGCAGGGGGTGCATCTTGACGATGCGCCATTCCTCTTCGGTCAGGGCGCCCGGCTTGTGGAGCACGTGGTCCTCGGTGTGGACCTTCCCGATGTCGTGCAGGAACGCGCCGAACTGGATGCGCTGCACCTCTTCCGGCACGAACCCCATCTCCTTGGCGATGCCCACGGCGTAGGCCGCCACGCGCTCCGTGTGCCCGTGCGTGTAGGGGTCCTTTTCTTCGATCCGGGAGACGAGGAGCCGCACCGTGGAGAGGTAGGCTTCCTGAAGATCCTTGAACAGCCGCGCGTTCTCGATCGCCATGCCGGCCGATTCCGAGAGGACGCGGAGCATCTCGAGGTCGTGGGCCTGGAACTCCTGCCCGCTCACCTTCTCGCCCACCGCGAGGATCGCGGTCAGCCGCTGCTTCATGACGACCGGACAGACCAGCGTGAGCCCGGCGGCGAACAGCGCCCCCACCTCGCCGTCGAGGTCGGTGTCGTGCTCGAGGTCGGCCAGGCGGTGCGGCTGGCTATCGTCGCCGTCCAGCGGGACGAGCGCGCGGACGAAGGGGCCGCGGTACTCGAAGGAGATGCCGCGCGCATGCTCCTCCTTCAGCCCCTTGAACGTGCAGGCGTCGAGCCGGGTGGGATCCTCGCGGTCGTCGGTGAGGAAGAGGCAGGCCGAGTTGACCCGCAGCTGCCCCACCACGCTCAGGATCAGCGTGTTCAGGGTGTGGTCGAGATCGAGGGAGGAGTTGAGCTGGTGCGTCAGCTCCATCAGCGTCTCGAGGCTGTAGACCTGGAAGCGAAGCTCCTTGTTGCGGACGAGGAGGTCCTCGCGGTTGCGCGCCACCTCGGTCTCGAGCTCCTTGTTCTTCGTGGAGAGGAGCTCGGTCTTCTCGATCCGCTCGAAGATGCGCCGCACCTTGATCAGGAGCTCCTTCGGCGAGAAGGGCTTGGTCAGGTAGTCGTCGGCCCCGTGCATCAGGCCCTGGAGGCGCGCGTCCACCTCCGCGCTCGCCGAGACCATGACGATCGGGATGTGCGCCGTGTCCTTGCTGCTCTTCAGCGCGGCGCAGACCTCGAAGCCGGTCTTCTTGGGAAGACGGAGGTCCAGGATGATCAGGTCGGGCGTCTCCTTCCGCACCGACTCCAGCCCCTCTTCGCCGGTCAAGGCGGTGTTCACCTTGTAGCCATTCTGCGTGAGCGAGATCTGGAGCAGATCGATCACGCGCCGGTCGTCGTCGACGACCAGGATGGTCCGCTTGGCCTTCTGCGAGGCCGGATCGGCCACGGGACGGAGGCTGTCGATGCTCACGAGGGGGTCTCCCTGGAAACGGGGTCGTCGTCGATGGCGCCATGGGTCGTGGGAATGACCGCTCCCGAAGCGAGCGGATCCAGCTCCGCCTTCACCGGCGGGGATGCGGCTTCTTCTTCGGTTCCGCTCGGAGGCGGCGTCCCTCCCGCGCGGCTCAGCCGCGAGCGGGACTCCACCTTGTCCAGCACGCTCAGGAAGACGAGAACTAGCTCCGGATCGAACGGGACGCCCCAGTTCTCCGCGATCACCTGCCGCGCCTTGTCGTAGGGAAGGGCGCGGCGGTAGGGGCGCTCCATGGTCATCGCCACGTAGGCGTCGACCAGGGAGACGATGCGCGCCCCGAGCGGGATCTCCTGGCCCCGGATTCCCGCCGGGTACCCCTCGCCGCCCCATCGCTCGTGGTGGTTCCGGACCACGTCGAGCACTTCCTTGGGGAACGTCATCTCTTCGAGGATCTGGGCGCCGCGCACGGGGTGCTGCTTGATGAGCGCCCACTCCTCCTCGGAGAGGTGCGCCGGATTCTTGAGGATCAGCCCGCTCACGGTGATCATGCCGATGTCGCGCAGCACGGCGCCGTAGATGAGCGACTTCACCTGCTCCCGCGGATAATGGAGGACGCGGGCCATGGCGGTGACGTACCGCACGACCCGCTCCGTGCCGCCCCGCGCGAACGGATCGCGGCTCTCGAGCAACGCCATCATCCCGCGGACCAATCCCAGGTTCCGCTCCTCCTGGATCCGGTGGAAGCGCGCGTTGGCGATCGCCACGGCGCCCTGGTGCGCGAGGGTGGTGAGAAGGTCGCGCTCGTCTTCCTGGAACCCGCTCCGCCCGCTCCGCCCACCGATCAGGAGCACCCCGATCAGCTCGGAGCGGACCCGAAGCGCAAGCCCCCACTCCAGCCCGGAGCGCTTCAGCTCGGCGAGCGGCGAGGCCTCGCCGGAGCGCGGCTCGATGAGGAAGAAGGTCTCGTCGCCCGCTCCTCGCTCCACGGCCTCGGGCGGAACCCGGAGATCCTGGAAATGCCCCTGCGCGAAGCCGCGCACCTGGCGCGGACGGAGGATCCCGCCGCGGTCGGCGTCGCTCAGGAAGATCGCGAGCCGCTCCACGCCGAACTGCCCCATGACGCTCAGCCCGAGCAGGTTCAGCACCTCGTCCAGATCGAGCGCGAGGTTCAGCGCGCGCGTGATCTCGAAGAGGTTCCGGAACTCGATGATCTTGCGGCGGAGCTTCGTCTGGAGGACCGGCAGGTCCCCCGCGCCCGGCGCGAGACCCGGCGATGACGGGACCCGAGGCGCCGACGGCGCCGGATCCGCGCCGGCGGCCGGAAGGGCGGGCGCATCGCTGCCATTGGCCTCGAACAGCACGGCGCCCGATTCGTCCACGGCCGCGCGCGCCTCGCCGCGCAGCCCGCGAACCGTGATACAGCGCTCCGTCTCCCGGTAGACCCTGCCCTGGCGGACCAGTACCGACGTCGCGAGCGTGCAGAGGCGGCTCACGCCGCCGAAGTCCAGCTCCACCGACGCGGCGCCCCGGGCCTGGCATTCGAAGAGCAGCCGGTCGAGCGACCGGGCCCCGGCGTCGTCCACTTCCCCCTGCAGCGCGAACCGGAACTCCTCGCGCGACCCCAGCCGTTCGATGTGGAGCGCTTTCACGCCGACGCCTCGCCGTCCCGCGCGGCGTCCTCGACGCGCTCCGAGCCGTCGGCCGGGAACCCCGCGGCGGCAAGCCTCCGGATGACCCCGGCCGGGTTGAGCACGAGGGTGACGCTGTTGTCGGGCGCGACGATCCCGCCGAGCACCTCCTCCACCGGGTAGAGCCGCGGCGGGAGCGGCGTCAGGCGCGCGTTCTCGCGCCAGACGATCCGGTCGAAGCCGATCACCGCCGAGTCGCCTCCCGAGCGGATCACCGCGACGGGGCGCCCCGGCACGGCCGTGGCCGGAGCGGCGTCGGCCTCCGCCGATTCCGCCTCGGAGCGGAAGAGCGAGGCGAGCGCGTGGACGGGGCCTTTCGCCGGTCCGTCCCATCCCATGTCCTCGGGCGAAGCGTGGATCCGCTCGACCGCGCTCCAGGGGAGCGCGATCCGCTGTCCTGCGGCCTCGACGATCAGGAAGGAGCGCAGCGAGCGCGCCATCGGGAACTGGAGGTGGATCGACGTGCCGGCGGGCATGAGCCGCTCGATCGTCGCGAAGCCGCCGAGTCCCGCGAGCGCGTCCATGAGCGCGCGCTCGGCGTTCTCGTCGAAGCAGCAGGTTCCCTCGAGGGCGATTCGCGCCTCCAGCCCTTCGCGCGCTGCGGTGAGCCGGATCTCCTCCTCCTCGCACCCCTCTTCGCACGGCTTGGCGCTCTCGAGCAGGCGGATCAGGAGCGGCAGGAGCAGCGACCCGATCTCCGGCTCGAAGCCGACGCCGCCGGTCTGCAGCGTGAGCATCGTGCGGCGGGTCTCACCGTCGCGCCGCGTGACGGCGGAGTAGAGGTCGTCCACGAAGCGGTCCAGGGGATCGAGGAACTCCCACAGGAGATTCTCGTCCAGATCGCGGGCGCGCCGCTCCAGCGCGTACTGGAGGCTCAAGAGCTGCCCCAGCTCCTGGGAGAGGGTCCGAAGACCCGACGCCGTGTCCTGAAGCTCCTGATGCACGACGAGCGCCTTCCCATCGAGCGGGTCTTCTCCCGCCTTGGCGCCAGCCTGCATGCGCCGCCGCTCCACTTTCTTCACGATCGCTTCCCACTCGGACATCACGGTCTGCGCCGAGCGGAGCGTCTCGCCGACCGTCTCGCTCATCGAAGCGATGCGGTCGTTCTGGTGCGCCAGCGCGTTCTTGATCTCGAACGTGAGCGCGAGCAGGTTCTCGCTCGGCCCCACGCTGGGCACCGTCTCGTCGATCACGCCGCGCGAGGCCGAGAGGGCCTCCGACTTGGCCGAGGAGAGTCCGGCGCGAAGCTGCTCGACCGCGTCCCCCACGATGCCGGCGTGGTGGATCAGCGCGCCGAATCCCTCGGTCTTCAGCTTCTCCGCCAGCCGCGCCTCGGCCGCCAGCGCCACGCGGCAGTGCGCGATCATCTCCTCGCGGTGCTCCGGGCGAAGCTGACCCAGCTGGAGCAGCGTTTCACGGAGCTCCAGCGCGAGGCTCGCCATCTCGTTCACGCCCAGCCATTCGGCGCTCCGCTCCACGAGGCGGACCGCCAGCTCCACGAGCCCGGCGATGTCGCTCGAATCGAGATCGGGATCGTCGTGTTCGAGGTAGCGCTCGACGGCGTCGATCTGCTCCTTGACGAGGGCGCTGAAGGTGGACGCGAGCCGGGCCATCACCTGGTCGTGGCTCAGGTGCTCGGAGGCGGAGGTCCTCATGCGGCTTCGGCCAAGAGGCGGCGCTTCAGCTCCTGGGCGCGGCGAAGGAGCGCCTCGACCGCGGCGGTCGGGATGGGCGGCGCGCCGGGGGAAGCCTGGAACGTGGCCACCACCGACTTGGCGTCCTCGCTGGTCGCGTGGATCGCGGTGATGGTCTCGCCCACCTTGTATTCGATCTCGCTGGAGAGGCGCGCGATGGTGTCGGTCGCCTCCCGGGCGAACTCCGCGAGGCGGCGGGTCTCCTCGGCGATGGCCGCGAACGCCTCGCTGCCCGAGCGCGTGGCCTCGAGCGCGGCGTTCAGCGCGAGCAGGGTCGCCTTGTTCGTGACCCGCTCCGCCACGCTCGCAAGCTCGTTCGCGCGCATGAGACCCGCGGCGAGATCCTCGATGCCGTCGGCGGCGGTGTGCACGACCGCGTCCACCAGCTGCGCGGGCGTGCGGCCGGCGCCCTCACCCGGCGCCGACGCCGGGGCCTCGAGCCCGGTGGCCAGCTCGCCCAGCCCGGCGATCAGCGCGTTCAGCTCCTTCAGGATTCCCGCGCGCGCGGCCGCGTCGGCCGCTTCGGCGCGCCGCGAGGCCGGCGCCGCCTCGGGCTCGTACGCCGGGCGCGCCGCAGGAGGCTCGCTTGCGGGCGGAGCCGGCGGGAGCTCGTCCGCTCCGGCAGGCCACGGAACCGGGAGCGGCTCGCCATCGGCAGCGACCAGCTCCTCCTCGCTCATCGTGAGGCGACTCACCACGGGGATCGTCGCGCTCTCGCGCGCCGCCTCGAGCAGCTCGCGGAGCGGCCCCACGCGCAGCTCGGGCACCTCGGTCAGCGGGTCCTTCCCTTCCCGGAACTGCACGGTGGCGAGGTCGGCGTGACGGCGCGACTTCTCGAGCTGGTCGGCGGCGAGCGACGCGCGCTCGCGCTCGCGCACCAGCTCTTCCGAGGCGGCGCGGCGCACGTCCGCGCTTCCGGAGAGAAGCGCCACCGCGACGGCGCCGAAGATCGCGGCCACCACGGCGGCGCCAAAACCCATGGCTCCCGGCAGGAAATGTCCGAACAGGCCGGCCACGAGTGCGGCGACGAAGGCCGCGACCGAAAAGGGCGGAGCGGAGCCCGGTCGGGCCTCCGGGAGGGGTCGCGGCGGCGGAGCCGGCGGCACCACCTGCGGCGTCGGAGCGCTGGACGTCCCCTCGTGCGGCTCGTGCTTGGAATGTGGGGGCGTCTCCTGCGCGGCTGCCCGGCGGCCCTTGGCCTCAGCGGTCATCGTCACCTCTCCTCGATCGATCGGAATCGGAGCCCGCCGGAACCGGAGGCATCACGGCGTCAAAGATGGACCAGCAGCGGAGGCAGTGGATCCGCTCCGCGCCGGCGAGATAGACCGAACCGATCACCGAGGCCAGCTCGCCGTCGGCAATCGACTCGTCGGACTCCTTGATCTCACGCCCGGGCCACAGACGGGGCATCGAGGGGACGAGCAGCGCGAAGCGCTCGGTCCCGCGCGACAGCACCACGCCGTAGCGCGGCGCATCGCCGGAGGGACCCGACACCCCGAGCCACTCGCAGAGGTCCACGACCGGCACCATGGTGCCCCGAAACGCCGTCACGCCCGAGACCGCTCCGCCGCGGCGAGGCAGCGGCGCGATGTGATCGGCTTCGATCAGGCCGGCCACGTCCTCGACGGGGACGCCGAAGAGAATCTCGCCGACCGGAAACGCGATGAGACCGCGCGTGCCCAGGGCCGTGCCCGATTCACGTCGCACTTCACCTCCGTATCGTGGAAGGCTGTCGTTCTCCGAAAAGGCAAAGAGCGTGCCGCGACAATGTCCGGGCGTCGCGCCGCAAGCTGCTGCAGCGCTTCGCTTCGGAGCGCCCGTTCCCGGCGACGCTTCAGCTCGAGGCCAATTTCCGTGCGCCTCGCTTCGTGCGCGTCGCAATTCCTTCCGCAATTCGCAACCCGTCCACCGTTCGTCGGGGCGGGTGGTTACACCCGACCCTTCGGCTGAAAGAGGCCACATCTGGAGTCAAAACGTCGCGCATCGGGGAGGTGTCGCCTTTCCTTACGGTTCACGAACCGATTGCGAGGGAGAGGGTTGCGGCCGGGTGGCCCTCCGGCCTCCTATTCGGCACGGAGGGTGCATAACACGACGGCGTCGCGCGGCGAGGCCGCGAGACAGGAAGCGACCAGAGGTGGGGTGGTCCGAGAGGGAGGCGAGCCATGACGGCAGCCCGTAAGGTTCTAGCGAGTAAGACGAATCCCAGGAAGGTGCGGCCGACCGCGTATGTGGTGATGAACTGCCTCCTCCTGACGAAGGCGGAAGGCACGCCGCAGAACGGTGACCCGCTTCCTCAGGAGGACGTCGACGGGTATCTCGCCGCTCTTCGGGACCAGCTCGAAGCGCAGGTGCCGTTGCCGCCGGAGCGTAGCCGGCTCCTTTCACGGTATGACGTGGCGGCGTGGCGGCGGCTGGCGAGCGCGCATCGCGGCTCTCTTCGCTACCTCATCTATCGAACGCCGGAGGATCTCCTGCTCATCTCGGTAGGGTCCTTCGAGCAGACCGGGCCGTACGTCCCGAACCGGCGCGAGGGGTTGTTGCCGGGGGAAGAGGCGGACGTCGGCCGGAGCCCGAACTGGTACCACTTCTCATACACGTACGGTGAGCTCCTCGAGAACCCCGGGCAGACGCTGAGCGCGGTGCTCGAGAAGCTGACGGTGAGCCTGGAGCGCTACAACAAGATGCTCTCGCACATGCGCGGCGAACACTGGAGTCTCGCCAAGCGGTTCAAGAAGGCGCACGTGATGAGGCTGTCGCGGACGGTGGACGAGGATGCGCGCGACGAGTCGCTTCGCGCGATGCAGGACCGGCTTCTCGACGCCTACGGCGAATGGAAGCGCACCGGCGAGCGCCGGCACCTGGACGAGATCCAGGGCCTGGCCCGCGAGATCCGCCTCCTGGCACCCGACTTCCAGTTTTCGCTCCCGAGCGGAGGCGACGCCTAAGCGCCCCCGACGAGAGCGGCACGATCCCCCGCGCGCCCTTCGGTCCCCCGACCCGAAACACTCCGGAGGGCGCGCACTCCCCATACTAGCCCCGCCCGCAGGCGGGGCTAACTCTTGTCAGCCCGCCCGAAGGCGGGCTAACTCCTGTGCTTTCGAGAGCGGGCGAGCAGCACGCCTTTCAATCCCGCCGATACATCACATCCGGCACCCCCACCTCATTCCCCGTCCCATCCCCAAACCTCACCGCCCTGAACCCCCGCGCCTCATAGAACTCGCGCGCCCGCACGTTGCTTTGAAACGTATACAACCGCACCGGCGCACGAAGCAGGGCGAGCGCCTCATTCACGAGCGCGCTCCCCACCCCGCGCCCCACGTGCTCCGGCGCGAC
>DASQJL010000020.1 GCA_035631035.1 Candidatus Binatia bacterium
CGCCGCGACGTCGCCGTGCCCAGGAGGACGCCGGGAACGGAGCCCAGCAGGACCCCTCCCGCCAGGACCACGTCCACGTGGCCGAGAAGGGCGTGGGTCGCGCCGCTCACGATCAGGGTCATCATGCCCGCGAGCAGGGCCACCGCGACGGCCCGATGCGCGTCCATCCGCAGCGGCCCGATGAGCGCCGAGACGAAGAGCGTTCCGGTGCCGATGCTCGTCATGCCCGCGATGAACCCGACCAGCGCCCCCACGATGCCGAGCTGCGCGCGCTTCGGGTCGGGCGCCGCTTCGTCCTCGACTCGAGTGCTCGTGGATCCGTCGGCTCCGCGCGGGACCGCCTGCGCCACCAGCACCAATCCGACGAGCAGGAGCACCACGGCCATGATGGGACGGAGCACGTCTCCGCCGATCAGGCTGCTCGCCCAGGCGCCGGCCATGGCCATCGGGATCGCGCCCAGCGCCATCGCGACGCCCAGCCGCCCTTCCCGGAACTGCCATCTCCGGCGCGCCAGAACGCCGAAGAGCTTCATCACGACCGCCTGAGCCGTGGCGGAGCCGACGATCAGCTTGGCATCGAGCGTCGGAAAAGCGACCAGGAGACCGGCCGCGATCACCGAGCCGGCCCCCACGCCGGTCAGGCCGACGAGCGTGCCCCCCACGAGCCCGACCAGGACCGCGGGCAGGAGCTGGATGGGTGCGGCTCCCAACTCCATCATTCTACGCTCTTTCCGCCCTGGCGCTCATCTCTTCCCCCTTCACTGCGACCCTCTCCAGGGCATGGGGGTCGGCATGGTCGGCTCCCGCCAGGCCCACGCCCGGATGTTTCGCCGATATCCGGCGCTCTCGAGCAGCGTGTCGTAGGAGAAGAGCGCGATCCCGTCCACGCCCATCATGCGCGCGCGGCGGATCTTCTCGGCGGCGTCGCGCGACCCCTCGTTGTAGACCGCGATTCCGGCCCAGACCTGGCGCTTCGTGGGGATCGATACGGCGGCGCCGATCTGCCGCGACACGGTGGCGGTGTTGGGGCTGTAGGCCATGGGGATCACCGCGTCGACGATCCCCTCCTCCAGCCAGCGGGGCCAGTCTTGGAGATACCGGTTCAGCGCCGCGTTCTGATCGGCGATCACCGCGGCCGTCAGCTTGATCGGCCGACCCAGGAGGTTCAGGTCCTGGCGCAGCGACCGGACCAGGTCGGTCACCTGGTCGCGCTTCCACTGAATCCATTTCAGCCGCAGGTCGGGGAGGCGGTCGGCGCCGATCACGGCGAGCGTCGTCGAGTCGGGGTCGTCGATCTGCAGCGGATCCACGCCGTACTGCCGCATGAACTCGGTCCGCGTGGCGCGGTCGTAGCCGACCATCGGCTCGGGGTAGCGCACGTAGTCGAGGTGAATGCCGTCCACGGCGTACCGCGTCGCGATCTCCTTCACGATGTCCCGGAGATGGCGCTTCACGTCCGGGTTCCCCGGCGAGAGATACATCCCCTCGATCTTCTCCTCCTGGAACTCCGCGGGAACCATCTCGACCAGCCGCGTGCCGTCGGCGCGGATCGAGATCCACTCCGGGTGCGCGTTCACGACGTGCTGCGGCGAGACCGGAGGCGCGCCCGCGGACCAGACGAGGTAGACGTTGATCCAGGCCTGCACTTCGAGGCCGGCCGCGTGCGCGCGCTGGACCATCCGGTCCAGGGGGTCGAATCCCGCGGGAGAGCCGCCCATCGATTCGCCCTGCGGCGCCAGGTCCGACTTGTAGAAGGCATCCCCGCGGCCGCGCACCTGGGCCAGGATGGTGTTGGCGTTCATCTCGGTCGCCACCTCGACCGCGCGGTCCACGCGCCCCGGCGTGGTCAGGGCGTGGCGGACGATCCAGATGGCGCGCGTTTCGAAGCCCGCGGGAGGTGCCGCGTGCGCGGCGGCCGCGAGGAGACCGGCGATCATCCCAATGAAAAGCGCCGACGCTCTTCGCGCCGGCGCTGCATGTCTCGCATTCACCCGACCGCCCCTGCCCGCCGTTTCCCGCATCACGGGCTCGCGGCGTTAATCCCCGCTCTTCCCCCGCTGACGCGCGCGCGCTCCGCCGTGCGGCCCCGACTTCGGCGCGCCGCCCTTCCGGCCCAGGCGATCGCCGCGCGAAGGCTTCGGGGCGCGCTCCTTGCGTGGAGCTTCCCCCTCGCCCGCGGGCGCGGCGCCCTTCTCGGCGGCCGGCGCTTCGGCGCCCTTCGCCTGCTTCCCGCCCTTTTTGCCCTTCTCCGCCGCGCGCTCGGCCTTGATCCGCTCCTCGGCCTCCTTGCGCAGGCGCTCCTTCAGCTCGGGCGACTTGACCAGCTCGAGCAGCGCGGTCTGTCCCGCGTCGCCCAGCCGGCGTCCGACCTTGATGATGCGCGTGTAGCCGCCGTTCCGGTCGGCATACCAGGGCGCCACCGTGTCGAACAGCTTCCGCACCACGTCGTCCCCGTGCACGAACCGGGAAACGTGGCGGCGCGCGGCGACGTCGCCGCGCTTGGCGAAGGTGATCATCCGCTCGGCCATCCGGCGGGCCTCTTTCGCCTTGGCGACCGTGGTCTCGATCCGCTCGTGCTGGATGAGCGACGTCGTCAGGTTGCGCAGGAGCGCCTTGCGGTGCTCGCGCGTGCGGCTCAGCTTGCGATGGTCTTTGCGATGACGCATTTGTAGGTCCTATTCGGTTGCGAGGCTAAAGAACTACAGTTCCGCGGGCTGCGGCCCGCGGATTAGGCAGCCTCAATCTTCTCGCCCAGCTTGTACTTCGACACGTCCATGCCGAAGCCAAGGTTCATGCTCTGGAGGATGTCCGCGATCTCCTTGAGCGACTTCCGCCCGAAGTTCCGGTACTTGAGCATCTCCCCCTCGGACTTCTGGACCAGGTCGCCGATGGTCTTGATGTTCGCGGCCTTCAGGCAGTTCGACGAGCGCACGGACAGCTCCAGCTCTTCCACGCTCCGCTCGAGCAGTGCCTTGATGCGCAGGAACTCCTCGTCGACCTCCTCCTCCTGCTCGACCTCGATCTCCTCCTCGAAGTGCACGAAGAGGGCGAAGTGATCCTTCAGGATCTTGGCGCCGTAGGCGAGCGCGTCCGAAGGGATCACGCTGCCGTCGGTCCAGATCTCCAGGGTGAGCTTGTCGTAGTCGATGCGCTGCCCGATCCGGGTGTTCTCCACCTCGAAGTTCACCTTGGTCACGGGCGAGTACATGGAGTCGGTGGGAAGCACGCCGATCGGCCGGTCCTGGTTGGCCTGGTTTTCGGCCGAGACGTACCCGCGTCCGGCGCCGATCTCGATCTCCCCGCGGAACTCGCCGTCCTTGTTCAGGGTGGCGATGTGCAGCTCGGGGTTCAGGATCTCGACGTCCGCGTCCACCTTGAGATCCGCCGCCGTCACCTCGGACTTGCCGCGCACCTCGATCATCCCCATCTTGGGCGCGTCGCCGTGCAGCTTGAAGCGGATCTGCTTCAGGTTCAGAAGGACTTCGGGGATGTCTTCCTTGACGCCCGGAAGGGTCGAGAACTCGTGCTGCACGCCTTCGATCTTGACGGCGGAGACCGCCGCGCCGGGCAAGGAGGACAGGAGCACGCGGCGAAGCGCGTTCCCCAGCGTCACACCGAAGCCGCGCTCGAGCGGCTCGATCCAGAACTTGCCGTAGCGATTGGTCGAGTTCTTGTCATCCATCTCGACGTTCTTGGGCATCTGAAGATTCTTCCACTTCATTGCTCTATCCTCCGGGGCCCGGGGGCTACTTCGAGTACAACTCGACGATGAGCGACTCGGAGATCTTGGTCGGAATGTTGCCACGCGTCGGGTACTCGAGCATCCGGCCCGACAACTTCTCGGCGTCCAGCGTCAGCCAGCTCAGCATGTCGCGCGACTTGTTCGCCTCCAGCGAGGACTGGATCGCGACCAGGTCCTTGCTCCCCTGGCGCACGCGGATCTCATCGCCCACGCGGACCGAGAAGGAGGGCACGTCCACCGTGCGGCCGTTCACCTCGATGTGGCGGTGGCGGACCAGCTGCCGGGCCGCCGTGCGCGACGGCGCAAAGCCCAGCCGGTAGACGAGATTGTCGAGACGCCGCTCCAACAGGAGGAGCAGGTTCTCGCCGGTGACGCCCTTCTGGCGCTCCGCCTTCTCGAAATAGTTGCGGAACTGCGCCTCGAGAATCCGGTAGATCCGCCGGGCCTTCTGCTTCATCCGGAGCTGCTGGCCGTAGTTCGTCTCCTTGGAGCGGCGGTCCTTGCCATGCTCCCCGGGAGCGTACGCGCGGCGCTCGATGGCGCACTTCTCCGTGTAGCAGCGGGACCCTTTCAGGAACAGCTTCTCACCTTCCCGGCGGCACTGCCGGCACTTGTCACCGTGATACGTCGCCATAGCGAAGCGGTACCTCCCGTTTAGACGCGCCGCCGCTTCGGCGGGCGACAACCGTTGTGCGGAATCGGGGTGACGTCCTTGATGGCCGAGATCTCGAGCCCGGCCGCCTGGAGCGACCGGATGGCCGCTTCACGGCCCGCGCCCGGTCCCTTCACCCAGACTTCCACCTTCTTCAGACCCAGCGAAACGGCTTCCTTGGTCGCGGACTCGGCCGCGATCTGCGCCGCGAAGGGGGTGCTCTTGCGCGACCCCTTGAACCCCACCTTGCCGGCGCTGGCCCAGGCCACGGTGTGGCCGTCCATGTCGGAGATGGTCACGATGGTGTTGTTGAACGTCGACTGGACGTGGGCGATGCCGTTGATGCCGACCTTGCGCTCACGCTTCTTCTTTGGTTTCGGGGTGGTGCTGGCTGCTTCGGCCACTCAGTTCTCCTTAGGCTGCCGGTTTCGCCGGTCCCGTGGGCTTCTTGGCGGCCACCGTCTTGCGCATGGCGCCCGCGGTCTTCTTCGGTCCCTTCCGCGTCCGCGCGTTCGTGCGGGTGCGCTGCCCGCGCGCGGGAAGGTTCTTGCGATGACGCAGGCCGCGGTAGCTGCCGATGTCCATGAGCCGCTTGATGGACATGGCGACCTCGCTCCGGCGCGCGCCCTCGACCTTGAACTGGGATTCGATCACCTGGCGGAGACGGCCCGTCTCCTCGTCGGTGAGGCTCTTCACGCGCGTGCCCGGATTCACGCCGGTGATGGCGAGAATCTTCCGCGCGGCGGAAGTCCCGATGCCGAAAATGTACGTCAGGCCGATGTCGATTCTCTTGTCGTTCGGGAGATCCACCCCCGCGATACGTGCCAACGCGTGCCTCCTCGTGATCCCGCGGCGCCCGGGCTAGCCCTGGCGCTGCTTGTGACGCGGGTTCTTGCAGATGATCCGGACGACGCCCTTCCGCCGGACGACCTTGCAGTTGTCACAAATCTTGGTGACCGATGCCTTGACCTTCATGACCGTTCCCTTCCGCGCGGCCGGCGCCGACGGGCCGCTATTTGTACCGGTAGACGATTCGGCCCCGCGACAGATCGTAGGGCGACAGCTCCACCGTCACCTTGTCCCCGGGCAGGATCTTGATGAAGTTCATCCGCATCTTGCCCGAGATGTGCGCCAGGACGCGGTGGCCGTTCTCCAGCTCCACCCGGAACATCGCGTTCGGGAGGGGCTCGACGACCGTCCCTTCGACCTGGACTCCTTCTTCCTTCGGCATCTAGTCCGCCTCGATCTTGGAGAGGATGATCGGACCGTCCTCCCCGATGGCGACCGTGTGCTCGAAGTGCGCCGACAGGCTTCGGTCCGCGCTCACCACCGTCCATTGATCAGCCAGCGTGACCACGTCCGCACCGCCGAGGTTCACCATCGGCTCGATGGCGAGCACCATCCCGGTCCGAAGCCTGGGCCCCTCGCCGGGACGACCGTAGTTCGGGACCTGCGGTTCCTCGTGCAGCTCCCGTCCCACACCGTGCCCCACCAGGGCCCGCACCACGCTGTAGCCGCTCCGCTTCACCTCGCGCTCGATGGCCGAGGAGATGTCCGAAACGCGCCCCCCGGGCCGCGCCTGTTCGATGCCTTCGTAGAGCGAGCGTTCCGTCGCCTCGAGCAGGCGCTGCGCTTCGTCGCTGATCGCGCCAACGGCGAAGGTCCGCGCGGCGTCGCCGTAGAACCCCGCCTTCTTCACGCCGATATCCAGGGAAAGCACGTCGCCTTCCTTCACCGCGCGCTTCCCGCTCGGGATTCCGTGAACGACCTCCTCGTTGATCGAGGCGCAGATGCTGGCCGGGTACCCGCGGTACCCCTTGAACGCCGGCTCGCCACCCTGGCTGCGGATGTAGTCCTCGGCGATCCGGTCCAGCTCCTGCGTCGTGATGCCGGGCCGCACCTCTTTGCTAAGGACCAGGAGGCACCGCCCGACGATCTGGGCGCTCTCCCGGATGCGTTCCGTCTCTTCCGGAGTGTTGATCCGGATGCGCTCGGCCATCGTCGCGCCGCTCAGGCGGCGACCTTTCCCAGGGCGCGCTGCACCCCCTCGTAGACCTGGTCGGGCGAGCCGGACGCGTCCACGTTCCGGAGCGCGCCGAGCCGCTCGTAGTAGACCACGAGCGGAGCGGTCTCCCGCTCGTACACCTCGAGCCGCGCCCGCACCGTCTCCGGCCGGTCGTCGGCGCGCTGCACGAGCCTCGAGCCGCACACGTCGCACACCCCCTCGGCCTTGGGCGGCAGCGTCGCCGTGTTGTAGATGGCGCCGCAACCGGGGCACAGCCAGCGATCGTTCAGCCGGCGCACCACCGTCTCGGCCGGGACCACCAGGTTCACGACCCGGTCGACGCGCTGGTTGCCCAGGAGCGCCGCGAGCCCGTCGGCCTGCGCGGTGGTCCGCGGAAAGCCGTCGAGCACGAAGCCGTTCGCCGCGTCCTTCTGGGCCAGCCGCGTCTCGATGATGCCGAGGACGGTGGCGTCGGCGACCAGCCGCCCCGCCTTCACGTCCTCCTGCGCCGCCTGCCCCAGCCGCGTCCCCTCGGCGATCGCCTCGCGGAGGATGTCCCCCGTGGCGATCAGCGGCACGCCCAGCGATGCGGCCAGCCGCTTGCCATGCGTTCCCTTGCCGCTCCCCGGAGGACCGAGGAGCACCACCCTCATCGACGACCCCGCAGCCGCCCCGACGTCACGAACCCTTCGTAGTGCCGCATGATGAGGTGCGACTCGACCTGCTGCAGCGTGTCGAGCGCCACGCCCACCACGATCAGCACGCTGGTGCCGCCGAAGTAGAAGGGCACGTTGAAGCGCCGGATCAGGATGTCCGGCAGCACCGCGATCAGCGCGAGGAAGATCGCGCCGGGCAGCGTGATGCGGGACAGGATCCGGTCGATGTATTCGGACGTCTTGCGGCCCGGCCGGATTCCCGGGATGAAGCCGCCGTATTTCTTCATGTTGTCCGCCATGTCGGTCGGGTTCAGGACGATGGCGGTGTAGAAGTAGGTGAAGAAGATGATCGTGAGCGAGTAGAGGATCACGTAGACCCACGTGCCGTGCGAGAACCACCCCGCCACGGCCTGGAGCGCCGCGTTCCCCGGCGCGTACAGCGCCAGCGTGCTCGGCAGCATGATCAACGACTGCGCGAAGATGATCGGGATCACGCCCGCCGTGTTCACGCGGAGCGGGATGTGCGTGCTCTGCCCGCCGTACATCTTCCGTCCGACCACCCGCTTGGCGTACTGGACCGGGATCTTCCGCTGCGCCTGGGTCATCGCCACGACCGACGCGATCACCGCCACCATCACCGCGACGATGATGATCGCGAGCCAGGGGGAGAGCGTTCCCGCCTTGAGCGCGCGGACCGAGTTCACGATGTCGTTCGGGAAGCGGGCCACGATCCCGATGAAGATGATGAGCGAGATCCCGTTGCCGATCCCCCGCTCCGTGATCTGCTCGCCCAGCCACATGATGAGGATGGTCCCCGCGGTCTGCGTGATCATCGTCATCATCCGGAAGCCCATGCCGGGGTGCGGCACGACCGAGCCGCCGCCCATCGACTCGAGGAAGCGGGCGAAGGCGAACGACTGCGCCGCCGCCAGCACCACCGTGCCGACACGCGTGTACTGCGTGATCTTCTTCCGCCCCTCTTCGCCTTCCTTCTGCAGCTTCTCGAAGTACGGCACCACCGCGCCGAGGAGCTGCATGATGATCGAGACCGAGATGTACGGCATGATCCCCAGCGCGAACACCGTCGCCTTGGCGAACGAGCCGCCCACGAACAGGTCGTACAGGCCGAACAGGCTGTTGGCCTGGCTGGCGAAGGCCGCCACGAGGGCCTCGCTGTTCACGCCCGGGGTCGGGATGTGCCCGCCGAACCGGTAGACGCAGAGCAGCGCGATCGTGAAGAGGAGGCGGCGCTTGAGCTCCGGAATCCGGAAGACGTTCTGCGCCTTTTCGAGCATCGACACCGTCTAGGCCCTCACCTTGCCTGGTCCCTTGTTCCCTTTGGTTCCCTTGTTCCCCTTGCTGCCGTGCGACGCACGCCCGCTCGCGCGGGCCGCCTCGCGGCCGCCCTTCGCCTCGGCGCGCGCCGGCTTCTTCACGCCGCGCGGACGCGGCGCCTTCTTCTCGGGAAGCGTGATGCTGCCGCCGGCGGCCTCGATCTTCTCCCGGGCCGAACCGCTCACCGCGTCCACCGCGACCGTGAGCTTGAGCGACAGATCGCCCGAGCCCAGGATCTTCACCGGGAGGTCGGAGCGATCGATCAGGCGCTTCGCTTTCAGGGTCTCGCGGTTCACCGTCTCGCCCGCGGCGAAGCGCCCGAGGCTCTCCACGTTCACCACCTGGTGCGGCACGCGGTGGATGTTCGTGAAGCCGACCTTCGGGAGGCGGCGCTGGATCGGCATCTGGCCGCCCTCGAACCAGCGCGCCACGTTGCCGCTCTTGCGCGCCCGCTGCCCCTTGTGCCCGCGTCCGGCCGTGCCGCCCAGGCCCGACGCCGGGCCGAGGCCGCGCCGCTTCCGGCGGTGCGTCGCGCCCTTCGCGGGCTTCAGGTTGCCGATGCGGAGGGCGCCCCTTCCGTCGGCTCTGGTTGTGGACGCCATTACCGTCCGCCTTTCGTCTGGGCCGAGCCGTCGTGCGGCTCGACGCGAAGCAGATAGTCCACCGCCGCGATCATGCCTCGGATCTGCGGCGTGTCGTTGTGGATGACCGTGTCGTGCGGATGCCGGAGCCCCAGCGCGACCAGCGTGCGCTTGTGGGTCTTCAGGCACCGGATCTTGCTCTTCACCTGCGTGATCTTAAGCTGTGCCATTGCCGTCCATGCCCTTGCGCCGAATGCCCAACAGCTCGTCCACCGTCTTTCCGCGCATGCCGGCCACCTCGCTGGCACGGCGGAGCGACTGCAGTCCCACGACCGTCGCCCGCACCACGTTGTGCGGGTTGCCCGAACCCAGCGACTTCGTGAGGATGTCCTGGATGCCGGCCGCCTCGAGCACGGCGCGGATCGCGCCGCCCGCGATGACCCCGGTTCCCGCCGTCGCCGGCTTCATGAGCACCCGGCCCGCGCCGAAATGGCCGATCACCTCGTGAGGGATCGTCGTCCGGATCATCGGCACCTCGAACATCCGCTTCTTCGCGCCCTCGCCGGCCTTCCGGATGGCGTCGGAGACCTCGTTGGCCTTCCCCAGACCGACCCCCACCTTCCCCTTGCCGTCGCCCACGGCCACGATGGCGTTGAAGCTGAACCGCCGTCCGCCCTTCACGACCTTGGCGACGCGATTCACGTGGATGACGCGCTCGATGAACTCGGAATCGGTCTGCTGCGGGCCTCGGCCCCGCATTCCACCTGGATGGGCCATGATTCTCCTAGAAGTTGAGGCCGCCCTCGCGGGCGCCGTCCGCGACCGCTTTGACGCGGCCGTGGTAAAGGTATCCACCGCGGTCGAAGCAGACGCGCAGGATGCCCTTTTCCTTGGCCATCGCCGCGACGTGCTTGCCCACCGCCTTGCCGGCGCCGACCTTTCCCTTGGCGGACTTCACCAGCTCCGCCACCGCGCCATCGCGCGAGGAGGCCGCGAGCAGCGTGCGGCCGTTCAGGTCGTCCACCAGCTGGACGTAGATGTGATTCAGGCTGCGGTACACGGTGAGGCGCGGCCGCTCGGCCGTGCCGGTCACCTTGCGCCGGATCCTGAGATGGCGGCGCTTCCGCCCTTCGAGTCTCGCTTTGCCCTTCATCGTTCCGTTCCGCTCCCGTGAGCCGGCTTACGCCGACTTCCCGCCGGCAGCCTTGCCCGCCTTGCGACGGATGTACTCGCCCGCGTACTTGATCCCCTTGCCCTTGTACGGCTCCGGCGGACGGTAGCCGCGGATGTTCGCCGCGACCTGTCCCACCAGGCCCTTGTCGAAGCCGCTCACGTGAAGCCGCGTCGGGTTCTCCACCGTGATGGAGATGCCGGCCGGCGGCTCGAACTCGACCGGATGGCTGAAGCCGATCTGCAGCGTCAGCTTCTTCCCGGTCATCGCAGCGCGGTAGCCGGTGCCCGTGATCTCGAGCGTCTTCGTGAAGCCCTGCGTCACTCCGTGGATCATGTTCGCCAGGATGGCGCGCGTGGTCCCGTGCATCGCGAGGGCCTGCTTGCCGCCCCCGACCTGGGCCACCACGACTTCCTGCGGCTCCACGGTCACGTCCACGCCGTGGCCGAGCGCGAAGAGCATCTCGCCCTTCGGCCCCTTGACCTTGATCGAGCGCCCGTCCCGCGCCACGGTGACGCCGGAGGGGATCGGGATCGGTTTCTTTCCTACGCGCGACGGCATGACGGGCTCCTTACCAGACGCGACAGAGGTACTCGCCGCCGAGCCCCTCTTCGCGCGCCTCGAGATCGGTCATGATCCCCGACGGGGTCGAGATGAGCGCCGTGCCGAGCCCGCCCTGCACCTTGGGAATCTGGTGACGGCGGACGTACACGCGGCGCCCCGGCTTGGAGACACGCTCCAGCCCCTGCAGCACCGGCCGCTCCTTCGCGTCGTACTTGAGATAGATGCGAAGGACGCCCTGCCGCTTGTCGTCCATCGTCTTGTAGTTGTTGATGTACTTCTCGCGCAGGAGCACCCGCACGATTTCGGCCTTCACGTTCGAGGCCGGAACGTCGCACTTCTTGTGCTTCGCCTTGCAGGCGTTGCGGATGCTGGTCAGCAGATCCGCGATCGGATCGGTAACGGACATAATCTCCCTTCGTGCGCTACGGGGTATTACCCGGCGACCGGGACTACCAGCTCGCCTTCACCACGCCCGGAATCTGGCCGAGCAGCGCCAGCTCCCGGAAGCAGATCCGGCAGATGCCGAAGTCCCGGAGAAACGCCCGGGAACGGCCGCAACGGTGGCAGCGGTTGTACTTCCGCACCTTGAATTTGGGCTCCCGCTTCCATTTCTCGACCAGCGACTTCTTGGCCAAAACGACTCCTCCTGACGCGAGTGCGCCTAGCGCTGACGGAAGGGCATGTTCATGAGCCGCAAGAGCTCCTGCCCCTCTTCGTCGTTCCGCGCCGACGTGACGAACGTGATGTCCATGCCCCGGACCTTCTCGACTCGGTCGTAGTTGATCTCGGGGAAGATGATCTGTTCCGTCACGCCCAGCGTGTAGTTGCCCCGGCCGTCGAAGGAGCGCGCCGGGACCCCGCGGAAGTCGCGGATTCGCGGCAACGCCACGTTCACCAGCCGGTCGTAGAACTCGTACATCCGCGCGCCGCGCAGCGTGACCATGCAGCCGATCGGCTGCCCCTCGCGCAGCTTGAAGTTGGCGATCGACTTCTTCGCCTTCCGCACCGAGGGACGCTGCCCGGTGATCTGGGCCAGCTCGGCCACCGCGGCGTCGAGCATCTTGATGTTGGCGAGCGCGTCGCCCACGCCCATGTTCACGACGATCTTGCGGAGCCGCGGCGCCTGCATCGGGTTGGCGAAGGAGAAGCGCTTCATCAGCTCGGGGAGCACCGCCTTCTCATAGTGCTCTTTGAGCCGGGGGACGCGCGCCGGGGCCTCGGCTTCGCCGATGGCCGCGGCCGGACCGCCCGCTTCCTTGCCCTTCTTCTCCTTCTTCTTGCCGCCGCCGACCGCCTGCTTGGCGTCGCCGCCCTTGCCCTTGCCGCCGCCTTCGCCCTTCGGCTTGGCTTCCTTCTTCTTTTCGTCCTTCTCGTCGGCCATTACTGAGCTCTCGCAATCGTCTCGCCGCAGCGGCCGCAGAAGCGCTCGCGCTTCCCGTCCGTGTCCGGCTTGACCGTGACCCGCACCCCCTGCTGACACTTGGGGCAGAGGTGCATGACGTTCGACACGTGGATCGGCGCCTCGCGCTCGAGGATGCCGCCCTGCCGGCCGGTGCCCCGCGGCTTGGTGTGGCGCTTGATGAAGTTCACCTTCTCGACGATGACGCGATTCTTGTCGCGCAGCACCTTGAGGATGCGGCCCGACTTGCCCCGGTCGTCGCCGGAGATCACGACCACCTGGTCGTTCTTGCGGAAATTCGGCATCTTGGTCGGCGTTTTCATGTCAGATCACCTCAGGGGCCAGGGAGACGATCTTCATGAACTCCCGCTCCCGAAGCTCCCGCGCCACGGGGCCGAAGATACGCGTCCCCTTGGGCTCTTTCTGGTCGTCGATCAGCACCGCCGCGTTCTGATCGAAACGGATGTAGGAGCCGTCCTTGCGGCGGACCTCCTTGCGCGTCCGGATCAGCACGGCCTTGTGCACGTCACCCTTCTTCACGGCCGCGCCCGGGAGCGCGTCCTGGATGGAGACCACGATGACGTCCCCGAGCATGCCGTAGCGCTTGCGGGTGCCGCCCAGGACCTTCACGACCCGCGCGACCCGCGCGCCCGAGTTGTCCGATATGGCGATGATGCTCCGTGGCTGTACCATGGCTCCTTCCGGCTCCTCCCGTCCCTCAGCGCTCGACGCGCTGCACGAAATCGACGAGACGCCAGCGCTTGTCCTTGCTCAGCGGGCGCGTCTCCATGAAGCGGATCACGTCGCCCACCTTGCACTCGTTCTTCTCGTCGTGAACCTTGAACCGGCTGCGGCGCCGGACGTACTTGCCGTACTCCTCGTGCTTCACCAGCCGCTCGATGGTGACCACCACCGTCTTCTGCATCGCGTCGCTCACGACGCGGCCGGTCATGAACTTCCGCCGTCCCCGCTCGGTGCTCGCAGCTTCCATCACGACTTCTTCGCCTTTCTCTTAGCGGCCGGCTTCGACTTGGCCTTGGCCTTGGACGCGCTCGGCCGGGACTTCGCGGCCGCCTTCTTGGGCTTCGCCTTCGCCGTCTTCTTCTTCGCGCCCGCGCGCGCCTTGGGCGCGGCCGGCGCGGTGCCCGGCGCTTCGCTCGGCGCGGTGCGGGCGCCCGCGGGCGCCGGCGTTCCGGCCGCGGCGTGTCCCGCCAGCGGGCGGAGGCCGCTCTTGTGCTCGGCGAGCACCGTGTGCATCCGCGCCACGTCGCGCTTCTTCTCGCGCAGGAGCAGCGGATTCTGGAGCTGGCGCATCTGGTTCCGGAAACGAAGGTGGAACAGCTCCTCCTTCAGCTCGCGGATCTTCGTGAGGATCTCGTCCTCCGTCATCTCCCGGATCTTCTCGGCCTTCAGATCGCGCATCTCAGCTCCCCGCTCCCGTCTGCCGCTCGACGAACTTCGTCTTGATCGGCAGCTTGCTCGCGCCCAGCTTCATCGCCTCGCGGGCCAGCCGCTCCTCGATGCCTTCCAGCTCGAAGAGGACCCGCCCCGGCTTCACCACGGCCACCCAGAACTCGGGCGAGCCCTTTCCTTTTCCCATTCGGGTCTCGGCCGGCTTCACCGTGACCGGCTTGTCCGGGAAGATCCGGATCCACATCTTCCCGCCGCGCTTGATGTAGCGCGTGATGGCGACGCGCGCCGCCTCGATCTGGCGGTTCGTGATCCACGCGGCTTCCATCGCCTGGAGGCCGAACTCGCCGAACGCCACGGTGCCGCCCGTGTAGGCTTTGCCCTTGCGGCGGCCCCGCATCTGCTTCCGGTGCTTGACCCGCTTTGGTACGAGCATCGATCGACCCCGTTACGCGGTCCGGGCCGGAGTCGCCGGGGCCGCTTCGCCCGGCTCCTTCCGTTCCAGGATCTCGCCCTTGAAGATCCACACCTTCACGCCCACCGCGCCGTAGATCGTCCGCGCCGTCGCGCGCGCGAAGTCGATGTCGGCGCGCAGCGTGTGGAGCGGAACCCGCCCGTCGCGATAGCTCTCGGTGCGGGCCATTTCGGCCCCGCCCAGCCGTCCCGAGCAGACGATGCGGACGCCGCCGGCGCCCGAGCGCATGGTCGAGGCGATCGCCTTCTTCATGGCGCGGCGGAAGGAGACGCGCTGCTCGAGCTGCCGGGCCACGTGCTCTCCGACCAGGGTCGCGTCCATGTCCGGCTTCTTCACCTCGTCGATGTTCAGGAAGATCTCCTTCTTCATCGTGAGGTGCTGGAGCTCGTCCCGAAGCTGATCCACCTGCTGGCCGCGCCGCCCGATCACCAGACCGGGGCGCGCCGTGGAGATGTTGATCGTCACCTTGGAGGCGGTCCGCTGGATCGCGATCCGCGAGATCCCCGCCTGCGAGAGGCGCTTCTTCAGATAGCGCCGGATCACGATGTCTTCCTTGAGCAGCGCGGGATAGTCCTTGCGCGCGAACCACCGCGAATCCCACGTGCGGATGATCCCGAGACGCATCCCGATCGGATTGGTTTTCTGACCCAC
>DASQJL010000021.1 GCA_035631035.1 Candidatus Binatia bacterium
ACCCTCGTCTTCCTCTATGAAATCTCGCTGCCACCCTCGGGACTGAAGGCGTTTTTCAGCCAGCTGGCGCTGACGCCGGGACGGGTGAGCTACGGGCTCTCGACCGGCGAGGCCACCTGGAGCGAGCTGGCGGCGCCCTTCTTCACCTCGATGTTCCTGCATGGCGGATGGCTGCACCTGATCGGAAACATGTGGTTCCTCTGGATCTTCGGCGACAATGTCGAGGACTCGATGGGGTCCGTGCGCTATCTTCTCTTCTATATCCTCTGCGGCCTGGGAGCAGGGGCTGCCCACTACCTGCTGGGCCCCGGATCCCGCCTGCCGACCGTGGGCGCCTCGGGCGCCATCGCCGGGGTCCTGGCCGCCTACGTCGTGGAGTTTCCCGGCGCCCGTGTCCTGACGCTCGTTCCCCTCGGTTTCTTCATCCGGGTCATGGAGTTGCCGTCCGTCGCGGTGATCGGCATCTGGTTCCTCATCCAGATCGTGAGCAGCGCCCTGAGCTTCGGGGTGGCCGACAAGGGGGGCGTCGCCTTTTCCGCCCACGTCGGCGGTTTCGTGGCGGGACTCCTCCTGGTCCGGCTCTTCCGCCGCCGCAGGGTTGTGGTGTAGTTCGGCTCCAGATTGGGTACTACCGAGGTAGTGGTACCCGGGGTATACCTCCGTCGCGGCTTGACTCGGCCCCACCTTCTGCCAGAATCGGTATCACGGAAGGCAACCAACCCATCCCCCTAAGCCTGGGAACGACAAATGAGTAGCAGACTGCGCATCATTCTCGTGTCGCTGGTCATCATCGGCGCGATCAGTTACCTGGTGCTGACCGGGGTCAAGCAGACCGGCCTGCAGTACATGTCGGTGGCGGAGCTGGCCCAGCTCCAGAAGCCTCCCGCCCAGGGCGGCTTCCGGCTGGACGGGAAGGTGGCGACGGGGACGATCGACTACAACCAGAAGATACCCGTGCTTAACTTTCAGATGACCGACGGCAAGGAAGCGATCGGCGTGGTCTACGACGGCCTCATGCCGGACGCCTTCGGGGAGGGCCGGGAAGTGGTGGTCGAAGGGACCTACGACCAGTCGGCGCGCACGCTGCACGCCTCCAAGCTGGTCACGAAGTGCCCCTCCAAGTACGAGGCCGAGGGTCTCGGCAAGGACAAAACGTGAGCGAGATCGGCAGACTTTCGGTCATCCTGGCGTTCATCGCCTCCTGCTACGCGGTGGTGTCGATCGCCTACGGGCTCCGCACCTCCATGTCCGGCCCGCTTCGCAGCGGCCGGCGCGCCGTCTGGACGGTGTGCGGGCTGACGCTGTTCGCCGTGGTTCTCCTGGTCTACAAGCTCGTCAACCTGGACTTCAGCTGGCGCTACGTGGCCGAGCACACGAGCCGCGATCTGCCGATGATGTACCGGGTCTCCTCGCTCTGGGCGGGGCAGGAGGGCTCGCTCCTCCTCTGGCTCCTCATCCTGAGCGCGTACGCCTGCGCGTTCCTCTGGGCCTATCGCAAGCGGCTCGACCCCTTCTACGACGCGGTGGCGATGGTCGTGGCCTGCGTGATGATCTTCTTCACCAGCCTGCTCACCTTCGTCTCCTCGCCGTTCCGCGTGCTCGCCACGCCGCCGCCGGACGGCAACGGGCTGAACCCGCTGCTCCAGGATCCCGGCATGATGATCCACCCGCCCATCCTCTATACGGGGTACGTCGGGTTCATCATCCCCTTCGCCTTCGGGATCGCGGTCCTGCTGATGAACCGCACCGGCACGCGCTGGATCGAGGAGGTCCGCCGCTGGACGCTCTTCAACTGGATGTTCCTCGGCACCGGCATCCTCATGGGCGCCCGCTGGGCCTACATCGAGCTGGGATGGGGCGGCTACTGGGGCTGGGATCCGGTCGAGAACGCCTCGCTGATGCCGTGGCTGGTGGGGACGGCGTTCCTCCACTCGGTCATGATCGAGCAGCGGCGCGGCATGCTGAAGACCTGGAACGTGGCGCTGATCGTGCTGACGTTCGAGCTCTCCATCTTCGGGACGTTCCTCACGCGGTCGGGAGTGCTGACCTCGGTGCACTCCTTCACCGAGTCGAACATCGGCCCCTGGTTCATGGGGTTCATCCTGCTGTCGAGCACCATCGCCGCGGCGCTGATCCTCTACCGGAAGGCTTTATTGGAGAGCGAGAACCGGCTGGACGCGGTGGTCAGCCGCGAGGGCTCCTTCCTCTTCAACAACGTGCTCTTCGTGGCCCTCTGCTTCGCCACCTTCCTCGGCACCATCTTCCCGGTGGTGAGCGAGGCGGTCACCGGCTCGAAGATCTCGGTCTCGGCGCCCTTCTTCAACCGGGTGAACGTGCCGATCGCGCTCGCCCTGCTCCTCCTGACGGGCGCGGGGCCGGTGCTCTCCTGGAAGCGCGCGACCGCCTCGGTGCTGAAGCGGAATCTGGTGATCCCCAGCTTCGTCGGCCTGCTCGCCGCGGTCATCGGGATCCCCTTCGGGCTGCGCGGCCTCTATCCGATCGTTTGCGTGTTCGGCGTGGCGTTCGTCGTCTCGACCATCGTCATGGAGTTCGCGCGCGGGCTGCAGGCGCGCAAGGACGTGGCCGAGGCCAAGGGCGCGATGGCGGTGGTGAGCCTGGTCCAGAAGAACAAGCGCCGCTACGGCGGCTACATCGTGCACGCGGGCATGGTGCTGGTCTTCGTCGGCGTGCTGGGCTCGACCGTGTTCCAGAAGGAGGCGCACGGGCCGCTCCGCGAGGGGGAGAAGCTCTCGCTCGGTCCCTACGCGCTCACGCTGCGCGGGGTCGAGGAGAAGCAGGTCGCCAACGCCCAGCAGACGCGCGCCGTGCTCGACGTGAACCGGAACGGCAAGTCGCTCGGGCTGGCCCACCCCGCGAAATCGATGTACTTCAAATCGCAGCAGCCGATGACCGAGATCGCGCTGCACCAGACCCCCTCCGAGGACCTCTACATGATCCTCGGCGGCGTGAACGACGACGGCTCGGTCTCGATCCAGGCCTACATCAATCCGCTCGTCAGCTTCATCTGGCTGGGCGGCGTGGTCATGGTCTTCGGGACGATCATCGCGCTCACGGACAAGATGCGGCTGCGGCGCGAGGAGAAGCTGGGCGGATGAAGCGCGCCCTCCGGCTGTTCTTCGGCCTTCTCGTGGGTTCGATGCTGCTCTCCGGCGCCCTGAGCGCGCCGGCGTATGCCAAGAAGGATCCCGCCAAGACCATCACCGACGGCATCATCTGCCCCTGCTCCTGCGGGGAGATCCTCACCGGCTGCACGTGCGAGACCGGAAAGGCCATGCGGGCGTACGTAGATGCCGAAGTCAAGGGAGGGAAGACCAAGGATCAGATCGAGGCCGCGCTCGTCAATCAGTACGGCGAGGTCATTCTCGGAGCGCCCAAGGCGAAGGGGTTCAACCTGCTCGTCTGGGCGGCGCCCGTGGTGGCCACCGTGGTGGGCCTCCTGATCGCGTCGTTCGTCCTCGTCCGCTGGCGCCGCCAGAATCAGTTCGCGGCGCCCGCGGCGCCACCCGCGGACGGCACGGGCGCGCCGTTCCGCAACGACCCCGATGCCCCTGACGCCGCACTGCGCGCACGGGCCGAAGAGGAGTACCGGAGGCTCCAGGAATGACGACGGAGTCGCCACGCCTATGATCGTTCTCGCTCAGGTCTGCCTCGCGCTGGCCGTCGCGCTGTTCGTCCTCTCGCCGCTCTGGTTCTACCGGGGGCAGCGGTCCCACATCGAGGCGCCCGACGCCTCTGCCCGCCGCTCGATCGCCGAGAAGAAGGGGCGTCTCTACAGCCAGCTCCTCGATCTCGATTTCGACAAGGACTCCGGCAAGATCTCCCCCGAGGATCACGCCCGCATGCGGGAGGAGACGATGGGCGAAGTGCTCGCCGTGCTCGCCGAAGAGGACCGACTGGGCGGTCCGCGGCGCGGGATCAAGCCGACGGTGATCGAAGGAGGGGACCGCGTGGAGCGGATGATCGAAGAGTACAAGCGGGCCCGTCCCGCGGCGATCGAGGTGAACCGGTCATGACGAAGCAGACCCTGAGGATTCTCGCGCTTCCGGCCGCCATGCTGCTCCTGGCTCTGGTCCTGGCGCTGCTCGCCATGCCGGCGTGGGCCGTCACGATCACCGGGCACGTGCTGAAGGGCGCGGAGCGCGCGCCGGTCAAGGGCGCGCCGGTTTCGATCCACGTCGTGCGCGGGAACGAGGAGCTTCCGGGCGGCACGGTCCCCTCCGATCCGGAGGGGGGCTTCCGCTTCACCGGCATCACGGACGGCGCGGGGCTCGAGTACTACCTCTCCACCGAGTACGAGGGCGCCTTCTATACCGAGGGCCCGCTCGCGATCCAGAACGGCGCCGCGTCGCAGGACATGCAGGTCTACGACGTGGGGAAGGACTTCGCCGCGGTCAAGGTGCAGGACCACCACGTGATCGTGGAGCGGAAGGACGACGGCCTCCACGTCACCGAGATCCTCATTTTCCAGAACAACGCCAACACGGCCTATTTGGGCGTGGGCGCGAACCACGCGATGCCCTCGGGCATGACGGTGGGGCTGCCGGCGTCGGTGAAGGACTTCAAGCCGGGCCTGGGACTGGACGAGCCCTCGGTGCACCTCCAGGGGCGCGAGATGATGTCGATGCGGCCGATCCCGCCGGGACAGCGGCCGCTCTCCTTCACCTACACGATCCCGCTCTCCGGACGGATGGATCTCTCGCATCGGCTCTATTTCCCGACGCGCCAGATGACGGTGCTCCTCGACGATCCCAAGCTCCACGTCGAATCCACCCAGCTCGCGAGCGGCGGCACGCGCGAGCAGGGCGGAAAGACCTACGCCATGTACATCGGCTCCGAGCTTCCGGTCGGCGCCGAGGTCTCGATGCGGATCGGGGGCGCGGGCTTCTTCTCCAATCCCAAGGTCTATCCCTTCCTGGCGGCGCCGTTCCTGATCGCGGGGGCGCTGTGGTTCGCCGCGCGGCGCGGCGGGCGGCATTTACGAGAGAAGCACACGGCCGAGCAGGTGGCGCGTCATCCGGGGACAGCGGTGGCCTCCGCTCCCGCGGCGGGGATGCAGGCGGGGACGACCGTCGGCACGGCCGCGGCAGGGATTACTCCCGCAAAGCCTCGGCATTCGCCTTCGGCGAATGGCGGACAGGACATGGCCGACACCTACCTCTATCTCATCGCCGCCCTCGATCAGGGCGTCGAGCGCGGCGACGTGAGCCGCGAGAGTCATGCGCTGATCCGCGGCAATCTCAAACGCCGGCTCGAGACGATCCTCGCCGACGAGCCGCACGCCAAGGCCCGCTGACCCACGGCGTGATCGCAGGGGCTTCCCCGTCCTCGGGTGCCTCGGGCGCGGTTCTCAGCGCTCGGGGCATCCGAAAACGATTCGACTCGCGCTGGATCCTCCGGGACGCCTCGGTCGCGCTCGCGGCCGGTGACGTCGTCCTGCTGGCCGGCCGGAACGGCTCCGGCAAGACCACCCTCGCCCGCATCCTCGCCACCCTGCTCGAGCCCGACCAGGGGGAGGTCCTGTTCGACGGCGCGCCGCTGAAGAAGTCGCGCCGCGAGGCGCGGCGGGCGATGGGCTTCGCCTCGCACCGCCCCTTGCTCTACCTGGGGCTGACCCCTCTCGAGAACCTGAGCCTGTTCGGGAAGCTGACCGGCGTGCGCCGGCCGGACGAGCGAGCGCTGGAGCTATTGGAGCGGCTGGGGATGGGCGCCTTCGCCAGGATTCCCGTCGAGCGCTTCTCCCGCGGGATGCTCCAGCGGGTGTCGCTCGCCCGGGCCTTCCTGGGCGAGCCGCGGCTGTTGCTGCTGGACGAGCCCTACACCGCGCTCGACGACGACGGCACCGCGGAGCTGAACGGGCTGATCGGCGAGGCCCGCGACCGGGGGGCGGCGACGATGATCATCTCCCACGATCGCGAGCGCCTGGGGGCGCTCCGGACCAGGCTCTGCCTGATGCAGGAGGGGCGGGTCGTGGAGGAGGGGACGTGAGCGAAGGGGCACGTGGCAGGAGCGGGCGCCCTGGGCTCGGGGCCAGCGGCGAGGTGGCGGCGTGAGCTTCCTGGCCGTCGCGATGAAGGATCTCCGGCTCTATGCGCGGGACGCGCGCTTCGTGGCCACGCTTCTTCTCTTCAGCGCCTCCCTCGTGCTGATCCTGAGCGTGGCGTTCGGGCCGATCTTCAAGGACCCGGCGCGCGAGGCCAGCGCGACCCTCTGGGCGGCGCTCTTCTTCGCCGGCGTGCTGGGGCTGACGCGCTCGCTCGACCTGGAGGCGGAATCGGGAGGGGGCGACGCGATGCGCCTGACCGGCGCCGACCCCTACGCCATCTATCTCGGGAAGACGATCGCCAACATCCTCATCCTCGGCGGCGTCTTCGTCCTGGTGCTCCCGATCGTGTCGGTCTTCTTCGACGTGGGCAACCTGCGCGTGCTCCCCGGGGTGCTCGGCGTTGCCGCGCTGGGAGTGGTCGGGTATGCTGCGTGGGGCACCCTCTTCGCCGCGCTGGCGCGGGGACTCAAGGCGCGCGAGCTCCTGCTCTCGGTCCTGCTCTTTCCGTCGTTGGTCCCGCTCTGGATCGGCGCCGTCAAGATCACCCACTCGTTGTGGGCGGAGGGAACCGCGGCGCCGGTCCAGGACTGGCTCAAGGTGATGGCGGTGTCGGACGTGCTGGGGCTGGCCCTGGCGGCGTTCCTGTACGAATTGATCCAGGAGGCGAGCGAATGAGCGGGGTTGGCGCAATGGGGGCGAGCGAATGAGCGGGGTTGGGGCGGATCTGGAGTCGAGCCGGGCGGGAGCCATGGAGGCAGGCGAATGAACGCGAACGATCCGTCCTGGTGGCGGCCCCTGGGACGCGCGCTCTGGGGCGCGGCGTTCCTGCTGCTCGCGGTGTCGGCGTGGATGATCCTCTCCAAGGCTCCCATCGAAGCGCAGATGGGACCGGTGCAGAAGATCGTCTACGTCCACGTGCCGAGCGCGATCGCCACGCTGCTCGCGTTCGGGTTCACGTTCGCCTGCAGCATCGCCTATCTCACGACGAAGAGCTGGGTGTGGGACGCGATGGCGGCCTCGGCGTGCGAGCTGGGGCTGGTCTTCGCGACGGTCGTGATGGTGACCGGACCCCTCTGGGCCCGGTCGGCCTGGAACACCTGGTGGACCTGGGAGCCCCGTCTCACCACGTTCCTGATCCTCTGGATCCTGTACGCCGGCTACCACGTGGTGCGGGCATCCTTGCACTCCGGAGCCAAGCGCACGGTGTCGTCGATCCTCGGCGTCGTGCTGTTCGTGAACCTCCCGGTCGTCTGGATGTCGATCCAGTGGTGGCGCGGATCGCTGCATCCGCAGAAGGTCACCATGACGGGCGACATGCGCGCCACCTTGCTCGAATCGATGCTCGCCTGGATCGTCTTCCTGGCCGCGGCGTTCGTCTCGCGGCTCCGGCTGGAATGGGCGCGCGAGGCGGCGATGGAGCGGGAGAACGAGATGGCGCCGGGCCTGGCCCGGCACGGCCGCGACCCGTCCGGCGGGGGGAGGGTGTCGGCATGAGCGCTCGCCAGGGCGGCAGGAGCGGCGGGAGGGTATCCGCGTGAACTACGCGATCATCGCCTACGTGGCCGTCGTCGTGATCTGGTCGGTCTACTTCCTCTGGCTCCGCCAGCGCCTCCGCCGCGCGCGCGACTGAGACCGACGTGCGCGACCACTTCCAGGAATTCGAAATCTCACCCGAGCTGGTGCGCGAGATGATCGAGGATGGCGACGACGCCGTCATCCTCCTCGACGTGCGGGACGACTGGGAGTGGGAAGTGGCACACCTGGAAGGCGCGATCCACATGCCCCTCGACGAGCTGGGCCTGCGCCTCAACGAGCTCGATCCGCATCAGGAGATCGTCGCCTACTGCCACGTCGGCGAACGCAGCGTCGACGCCTGCCTGTTGTTGTGGGAGAACGGCTTTCGGAAGGTGCGGAGCATGACCGGCGGTATCGAAGCGTGGAGCGAGCTCGTCGATCCCACCGTGCCGAAGTATTGATTCTCCTCGCTGTGCCAGCGACGTAGAGTCTCTCGCGAGAATCTTCAGTGTCTGCGACCTGCGACAATCGTCGTCGATTTCACACGCGCCAGCGCGGGTAGCTCCGGGGCCGGACGGCTCCGGAATCGGTTCCCAGCAGACCCAACTCGTGGGCGAGTTAATATTTAAGTAAACTTGCACCAGCGCAAGTTGCCCCGCACCACTTGCGCCAGCGCAAGTTGAGTCGCACCACTTGCGCCAGCGCAAGTTGATCCGCACTGCACGTTCGCAATCCCGGTGTCTCCAGCGCTACAAATGCTGATAATTCGGGCCGCCGCCGCCTTCGGGGGGAACCCAGGTGATGATGCCGTAGGGGTCGGCGATGTCGCAGGTCTTGCAGTGGACGCAGTTCGAGGGGTTCAGCTTCAGGCGAATGCCGCCCTCGGGGGCGGGCTCCATCTCGTAGACGTTGGCGGGGCAGAAGTGCTGGCAGGGGTTGCCGTACTCCTCCTTGCAGCGGGTCGCGCAGATCGTGCGGTCCTGCACCAGGAGATGCGCGGGCTGGTCCTCGTCGTGCTTGGTGCCGGAGTAGTAGACGTCGTTCACCTTGGTGAAGGTCTTCGCGTTGTCGTAGCGGCGCTGGGTCTCTTCCAGCGACAACGGCGCGACCCCGGCCTCCTTCAATTTCTCCATGTGCATCGGACCCGGCTTCCACCGCGGGCGATTGCCGAACCCGAGCCCGCCGGTCACCAGCTGAAGCCCGGCGTCGGCCATCCCCATCCAGAGCCCGCGCTCGAATCCCTGGTGGAAGTTCCGCACGCCCCAGAGCTCCTGCCGCACCCACGAGCCCTCGATCCGGAGATCGTACGCGCGCATCGCCTCGGCGTCGAAGCGCCCGGCGACAAGCGCGTCGAACGCGGTCTCGGCGGCGAGCATCCCCGACTTCATGCCAAGGTGCACGCCCTTCAGGCGCTGCGAGTTCAGCAGCGCCGCGCTCTCGCCGGCGAGCAGCCCGCCCGGCCACGACAGCCGCGGCACCGAATACCAGCCGCCCTCGGAGATCGCTTTCGCGCCGTAGGAGAGAATGGTTCCCCCCTCGAGAAGCCGCGCGATCATCGGATGGCGCTTGTAGTCCTGGAACAGTCCATGGGGATCGGTGAGCGGATTCCAGTAGTCCAGCCCCACCACGAAGCCGACGGCCCAGCGGTCGTGGTCCATGCCGTAGACGAAGCCGCCGCCGAACGTGCGCGCATCGAGCGGCGCGCCCATCGTGTGAATGACGCGCCCCTTCTCCACGCGCCCGGCCGGCATCTGCCAGACCTCCTTGATGCCGGTGGCGTAGATCTGCGGCGCGCGGCCCTCGTCCAGCAGGAGCTGCGGCGTCAGGCGCTTCGTCAGGGAACCGCGCGCGCCCTCGCAGAGGACCGTCACCTTGGCGCGGATGTCGGAGCCGGGCTCGAAATTCGGCTTCCGCGCTCCGTTCTTGTCGATCCCCTTGTCGCCGGTGCGCACGCCCACCATCTGGCCGTCCTCGAACAGCCCTTCGACCGCGGCCATGTTGGGGAGCACGTAGGCGCCGGCCGCCTCGACCAGGCCGCCGAGCCACTTCTCGAAATCCCCGAGCGAGACGATGTGATTGCCGTGGTTCTGGAGCGGCGGCGGCAGCATGGGGAATCGGATCGCGCCCGACTTCGTGAAGTAGTAGAGATCGTCGCCGGTGACGTCCGACTCCAGGGGGGCGTTCTTCTCGCGATAGTCGGGGACCAGCTCGCGCAGGGCGCGGGGGTCGAGAATGCAGCCGGAGATGCCGTGGGCGCCGATCTCGGAGGCCTTCTCGAGCACGGCGATCGAGACCTCGCCCAGCGGCGGCTCGCCCGACCCCGCGGCGGCCGCGGCGTTGCGCTCGGCGACCAGCTGCGTCAGGCGGAGCGCGCCGGCGAGGCCCGCGGGCCCGCCGCCCACGAAGACCACGTCGACCTCGAGGACGTCGCGCTGGGCGTCGTTCACGCCGAGGGAACCTTCGCCGACGCCGCGGCCCCCGCCTCGGGATGGCCGTGGCTCAGCGCTTCCAGGTACCGCTCGGCGTCCAGCGCGGCCATGCATCCCGTGCCCGCCGCGGTGATCGCCTGTCGGTAGACGTGGTCCTGCACGTCGCCCGCGGCGAAGACGCCGGGCACGCTGGTCCGGGTGCCGCCGTGCGTCTTGATGTATCCGTTGGGATGCAGCTCGAGCTGACCCTCGACGATCTCGGTGTTGGGGCGGTGGCCGATTCCGATGAAGACGCCGTCGGTCGCCACCTCCGTGAGCTTGCCCGTTTTCAGATTGCGGAGGCGGACGCCCACGACGTGTCCCACGTCGCTCCCCAGCACCTCCTCGATCTCCGAGTCCCAGATGAAGGAGATCTTGGGATTCGCCATGGCGCGCTCCTGCATGATCTTCGAGGCGCGGAGCTCGTCGCGACGGTGCACGATGGTCACGTGCGTGGCGAACTTGGTCAGGAACGTCCCCTCTTCCATGGCGGTGTCGCCGCCGCCCACGACGATCACGCGCTTCCCCTTGAAGAAGAAGCCGTCGCACGTCGCGCAGGCGGAAACGCCGTGGCCCATGAGCAGCGCCTCGGACGGGATGCCGAGGAGCTTGGCCGAGGCGCCGGTCGCGATGATGAGCGCGCGCGCGGTGTACGTGACGCCGTCGGCCGTGACGCGGAAGGGGCGGGCGGCCAGGTCCAGCGATTCGACGGTGGCCTGGACGAAGTCGGTCCCGAAGCGCTCCGCCTGCGCCCGCATCTCGGTCATCAGCGCCGGGCCCATGATCCCGTCCCGGAAGCCGGGGAAATTCTCGACTTCCGTCGTCATCGTGAGCTGGCCGCCGGGCTGGATCCCCTCAATCAAAAGCGGAGCCAGGTTGGCCCGCGCGGCATAGATCGCCGCCGTCAGGCCAGCCGCGCCCGAGCCCAGAATGATGAGATTGCGGCTACCGGTCATGGGAACACACCGTCCTCGTAAGGGTTTAGATGCGTACGCACGCGGTTCGCCGCCGGAATCGGGCTCGACACGGCCGCATCCAAGTGTGGGTCCACGCGATAGTAGGCAAACCGCGACGGCCGATCAACTCTGGGAGCCGCGGGTGACCCCGGGACCTTGGTAGCATCCCGGCAGCCGCGCGGCGGCAGGGGGGCGTCTCCCCGCGCCCCTCTCGCATTCCAACCACGGAGGTACACCCCGATGTTCGCGCGCAGAGCTTCTCTCGCCGCCTCGCTGTTCGCCGCGGCGTTGCTCGTATCGACGGCCGCCCAAGCGGCGCCGACCACCTGGACGATCGACCCGAACCACTCGAACGTGACCTTCACCATCCGCCACTTCTTCAGCAAGGTGACCGGCTCGTTCACCAAGTTCTCCGGCTCGGTCGTCTACGATCCGGCGAACCCGGGGGCCAGCTCCGCGAAGGCCGAGATCGACGCGGCGAGCATCAACACCTCGAACGATCGACGCGACGGGCATCTCCGCTCGCCGGACTTCTTCGACGTGGCCAAGTATCCGACGCTGACGTTCGAGAGCACCAAGGTGACGGCGGACGGCTCGAAGCTGAAGATCGAGGGGAACCTCACGATGCACGGCGTCACGAAGCCTGTCACGCTCGAGGGTGAGTTCCTCGGCGCGGGGCCCGCGATGGGCGGCCAGCGCGCAGGGTTCGAGGCCTCGACCAAGGTGGACCGGAAGGATTTCGGGATCATCTGGAACAAGGTCGTGGACCAGGGCACCATGCTCGGGGACGACGTCGAGATCCGGCTCGCCATCGAGGGCGCGACGGAGCCCGCGGGCGGCGGGAAGAAGGCGGAAGCCGGCAGCAAGGGCGACGAGAAGAAGACGGAGGCGAACGCGAAGTAGCGGGGGGCGCGCCACCCGGCGCGCGAACCGCGGCGCGCGAACGGCCGATTTCGGCGAATCGATCGCGCGTCGAACGAATCCAAGAAACGCAATCCAGCGAGCTGACGCGACGCGCCGAGGGCGCGTGGCCGCAGCTCGCTTCTTTTTGGGGGCCGGCGCTGCGCCGGCGTCGGGATGGGGACGGCGAGGCGGCGCTGCGCTGGCGTCGGGATAGAGCGGCGAGCCGGCGCTACGCCGGTGTCGGGAAGCGCTCGGCCAGCTCGCGCGCGAGATCGGGGAGGACGACCAGGTCGCCCTCGACGAAGGGAAGCGCCGTCAGCTCCGCGGGGAGCACCCATCGGATCTCGTCGCACTCGATGGCGACCGGGGTCCCCGTGTGCGACGTGCAGAGGTGGAAGTAGATGCTGACGCGGCGGTCGGGGTAGACGTGGGTGAGGGCGCGCCACAGCGGCCCCACCTGGACGTCGAGCCCGATCTCCTCGAGCATCTCCCGCCGCAGGCACTGCTCGACCGTCTCGCCGGTGTGGCGCTTGCCGCCGGGGAACTCCCACCGTCCGCCCTGGTGATCGCGCTCCTGGCGGCGCGCGATCAGCACGCGGTCGCCGGCGACGAGGATGCCCGCCGCGACCTCGTAGAGCCGCACCTGCGGGCTTCGCCCCGCCGGGTTACGCGCCACCGAGCCGCGAAGGCACCAGGATGAACAGTCCCCGAAGGAATCCGGGCCCGCCCCCCGACCGCGGGGTCCCGCGTCCCTGCAGTACGCGCTCGAGCTTCGTCTTGAGCTGCTCGTACGTGAACGGCTTTCGCAGCACCTCGACGTCCCCGATCTCGCGGCCCTTCCGCTCGGCCTCGGGGTCGGCGGAGATCACGAGAATGGGCGCCTTCACGCCCACGCGCGCCATCTCCCGGGCGAACTCGATGCCGTCCATCGTGGGCATCATCAGATCCAGCAACACGGCGTCGGGGTAGAAGCCCCCGTTGATTTCGGTCAGCGCCTGGACCCCGCTGTCGGAGAGGCAGACGTCATAGCTCGTTTCCAGTAACAGCTTGAGGCTGGCGAGGGCATCCCGGTCATCGTCCACGATCAGGAGCCGCTTCCGTGCAGTCTTCATACGAATAGTGTGCCTGTTCGACTCAGTCCGGTCAATGCGGGGCGGCGGGTAGGGCCGTACGAGCCCGCGGATGGACCCCCGGCGGGCCGGGCGCCGGCGCTCTCAGTCGGGGATGGAGTAGAGGAACGCCTTCTTGAGCCGGGGAGGGCGGCGGTCGGGGTCGAAGCCGCCGTCGAGCCAATCGAGCCAGGTGCGCATGTCCGTTTCGGTTACCTGCGCGGGGAGGAACTCCACGGCGCCGTAGGAGTAGCGGTCGCGGCTCCAGCCGAGGTTGCTCTCCTTGTAGAAGAAGGCGCAGAGCCGGTCCTTCCCCTCGCGGGGACGGAAGACCTTCATGCGGCAGCGCTCCCGATTCGGGGGAGCCACGTCCAGGACGCCGCCGCGCTCTTCCAGGCGGAAGGGCCGGGATGTCTCCGCCGCGGCGTGGCGAAGCCGCGCGAAGACCGTCGCGATCGGCTCGGGAGACGGCGTCGCGACGGCGGTCAGCGGCGCCGCGGCTGCCTGCGCCGGGTCCGAATCGTGCGCAGCGCCATTTCCACCGGCCCCCGTCGAGACGTCGACGGCCTGCTGAGGCAGCGGCGCGGCCTGGGGTGCCGCAGCCGCCGCCCCTCGCGGGCCTTTCCGTGACTTCCGGGCGAAGAGCGGCATCGCGCCCACGCGCGCCGCCGCCAGGAAGGACTCGTAGGTCCAGGCCGCCATGCCCGGCCGCGCCAGGTAGCGCGTGTCGTCGGGCTGGACGACCAGGCTCACTTCGATGTTGGGCGCGGCGCCGATCGGAATCCGATTCTTCCGGCACGCCTCGTACACGTGCTCGAACACCGCGCGCATGTCTTCGTAGCGGGGCGAAGGGTGGCGTTCCATTTCCGCTCCGATCACGGGACGGAAGATGCAGACCGTGGGAAAGGCGCCGATGCCGGTGATGTAGTCGATCGCCCGCATCGTGTCGACGACCGGCTCGACGCCGGCGATGATCTCCCCCGAGACCGCGCCCTTGCCGAGCAGGTTGGCGCAGTGCTCCATCGCCTCGAAGAACGCCTTCTGTCCGAACCAGCGCTCCTTTCCGGGCAGGTAGCGCGCGAACGCCTCCGGCGAGTGGAACTCGTAGCAGAAGGAGAAGTGATCGACGCCCATCTCCACGAGCCGGTCGTACTGGCGGAGATCCTTCGAGGGCATGAGCTGCACGCCCACCAGCACGCCAACCTCTTCCTTGAGCGCGCGCACGTACGGCTCGGCCAGCGCGAGGTCGCGCCCCGCCTGGTGCCCGCTGTTCAGGTGCACGAACGTGACGCCCGACTCCTCCTTCGCCGCGCGGGCGACCTCGATCACGTCGGCCACGTCCTTCTGCGCCACCTCGTTCACGCCCACGTTGGAGCCGGTGGTGCAGAAGCGGCAGTTCTGCGGCGGATCGGAATACCAGAAGAGGCACGAGTTGGCGATGTAGATGCCGAGATAGGTGCCCTGCAGCACGCCCACCTTGGACATCTCGGTGCCGCGCGCCGTGCGCCGCCCGTACCACGCCGGCTCTTCGGGAATGCGGATGGGATAGACGTAGCCGGTGCGCGTGTCGTGGGCGTGGTAGCCGCCGGCATCGCGTCCGATCACGTAGGGCGAGGAGGCGGCGAAGTCCTCCTCGACCGGGACGTTCATCCAGATGTCCTTGAGCCTTCCGGGGATCACGATCTCCAGCCCCGACCCCAGCCCCGCGCGCGTCCTGGCGACGCGGCGGGCATCCTCCTCCAGCGTGCAGGAGGGGTCCAGCCGCGCGCCGTTGCAGAAGAGGTCGATTTCCAGCTCGCAGGGATTGTGGCGGGGCAGGGACATGGGCAGCGCTCTCGCGGTGATGAAACGCGCCGGGAGGTGGTCCCGGCGCGTCCGGCTAACCCATGAAATCTAGCAAGCTTACGAGGAAAGTTCTATGGTACCTAGGTACCAGCGGACCTGCGCCTCAGCCGGTGCGTGAACGCCGGGGAAGGGACCCCATCTTGAGCTCCCTCCGGAGAAAGGCCTTCGTCCGGAGCCAGGCGTCCTTCGCCGCGGCCTCGCGATAGCCGCCCCACGGGTTGTGCTCGTTGGCGAAGGCGTGGGGCGCGCCGGGATAGATCTTGAAGTCCACGCGCTTGCCGGCCCTCTTCAGCGCCTTCTCGAACGCCCGGACCTGGTCGGGCGCGGGGCCCTTGTCCTCGCCGCCGAAGTTGCCGAGGACCGCCGCCTGGAGCCCGTGGATCGCCGCGGGGTCGGAGAGCGGGGTGCCGTAGTACATGACGCAGGCGCGGATGCCGGGATCCGCGGCCGCGAGCCGGATCGAGTAGCGCCCGCCCATGCACCAGCCGATCACGCCGATCGCGTTCGCGCGGACATCCGATCGTCCGCGCAGGAAGTCGGTCGCGGCGCGCAGGGTGTTCATCGCTTCGTTCTCGTCCAGCCCGCTCATGAGCTGATGCGCGGTCTCGTCGTCCTTTGCGACCTGGCCGTGATAGAGATCCACGGCCAGGGCGACGTAGCCCTCCTGGGCGAGGCGGTCGGACTGCTGCTTCACCCAGTCGTTGAGCCCCCACCACTCGTGGATGACGACGATCGCGGGATGCGTTCCCTCGCCCGAGGGGAGGGCGAGGTAGCCCTTCACCTTGGTCGATCCCTGCGTCAACGTGATCATGCCCGCGCGAGACATGGCCGGAGCCATGGAAAGGAGCGCCAGCGCGGCGATGGCGATCAGTCGCTTCATGGGGATGCGCCTCCGGGTTTGCGTTCGGTGGGTTCCGCTTCGACGTGGGATGAGGATAGCGGGTCCAAGGCGGTCGCGCGACCGGCCGCGCCGTTGGATCGGGCCTCGTCGCCCCCGGCCGGCGGCTCGCTCTCGTCCCGCGCCGGCGCGAAGCCGTCCGCGGCCGGCGCGGGCAGGACCGGCAGCCGGATCGTGAAACGGCTTCCGCGTCCGGCTCCCTGGCTCTCGGCCGCCAGGGTGCCTCCGTGCAGCTCGACGAGACGGCGGGCCAGCGAGAGCCCGACGCCGAGCCCCGAGTAGGGCCGCTCGTGCGTCCGGTCGAGCTGGGCGAACATCTCGAAGATCTCGGGGAGCTTCTCGCGCGGGATCCCGACGCCGTTGTCGGAAATGGCCAGGACCAGCGCGCCCTCCTCCTCGCGCGCCTCCAGCGAGACGGTCCCCCCCTGCGGCGTGAACTTCGCCGCGTTGTCGAGCAGATTGAGGATCGCCTGCGAGAGCCGCGCCAGGTCCGCGTCCAGGACGACCGGATGACCGGGCAGGGAGACGATGAAGCGCTGGCCCCGCCCTTCGATGAGCGGCTGCGCGACGTCGAGCGCGTTCTGGATCACGCGCTCCAGCGCGACCGGCTCGCGGCGGAGCGTCAGGCTCCCGCGCGTGATGCGCGAGACGTCGAGGAGATCGTCCACCAGCCGCACGAGCTGCCGGAGCTGACGCTCCATGATGTCGCGGGCGGTGCCCGAGACCTCGGGGTCGTCGGGGCGGCGGCGGAGGAGCTCCAGCGCGTTCCGGATCGGCGCGAGCGGGTTGCGCAGCTCGTGGGCGAGCGTGGCGAGGAACTCGTCCTTCCGCTGATCCGCCGCGCGGAGCGCCTGCTCCGCCTCGTGCCGCACGGTCATCTCGTGCTGGAGCGATCGGTTCGATTCCTCGAGCGCCCGCGTCCTCTGGCCCACCTCTTCCAGCATGCCGTTGAACGTGTCGACCAGATCCCCGATCTCGTCCCGCGTGGTCTTCTTCACGCGCAGGGAGTAGTCGCGCTTGGACTGGACCTGGTGCGAGACGTCGGTCATGGCGAGGAGCGGCCCCGTGAACGTGGCCTGCAGTCGGTAGGAGAGAACGCCGGCCACGAGGAGGCTCAGGGCGAGCACCATCCCGATGATCGCGAGGTAGCTCCAGACGCGCCGCGAGAGCTCGTATTTCGCCTCGATGTAGACGGTGCCGACACGGCCCGTGGGATCGGAGACCGGCTGCACCATCCAGACGCGGGCGTTCTGGATGCGATATCCGTCGGCTGGCGCTCCCGAGGGGAACGGGGCGAAGTCCTCGTCCGGGCGGACGTAGCGCGCGACAAGGCCCCCCTGCCGCGCGTAGAGCGCGGCCGCCACGATGCGGGGGCGGACGGCGAGAAGCTCCAGATTCTTGGCCGCGGCCGCGGAGTCGTCGAACGCGAGCGCGGGGGCGCTGGCGCGCCCGACCAGGTTCGCCTGCGTGGTCAAGTCGGAGAGCCACGCGTTCCGGTAGTACGAGATGTCGTACAGCACGAGCGAGATCGCGGTGACCAGGAGCGCCACGAAGGTGGTGGCGATCATGAGGAACATGACGCGAAGGCGGATGGAGCGGTCGATGGTAGGGAGGGTCACTGGGAGGCCGGGAGGACGGTCTTGGCGACGGCCAGAAGGCCCGAGCTCAGCTTGAGGCCGCACCCCAGCGCCGGCCCGAGCGCGACCTCGAAGCGGATGCGCCCCTCGCTCGCGACGAAGTTGATCATGCTGCCGTGCTCGAGGGCGCCCGGCGCGTCGGTCACGAGCAGGACGGGCGCTCCGCGCAGGGAGTCGGCCCACTCCTTCACGCGGTCCGACTCGGTCCCCGTGACGAAGAGAATGTGGACGCCCCGAGGGGAGTCGTCCCGGTCGAGGCGCAGGACCCGGATCGGATGGCCCGCCGTGGTTCGGTCGGTCGTCATCTGCGCGAGCTCGGTCGCGAGGCGGTCGTCGCCCGCGACGCCGATCACGATCGGGCTCTCGGGACGGGCGAAGGAGGCGGCCGGCCAGTCGACGTACCCCGAGAACTTGTAGAGGAAGGCGGCCTTGATGCGGCGCTCGAGCTGGACCGCGGCCGGCTCGGCGGCGGGCGCGGGCGCCGGCCAGAAGGCGCCCAGGACGAGCCATGCCGAAGCGATCGCCGCCGGCAGGGGGCGCCGGGCGCGCGCGAGGAAACGGGTCATTGGAGATGCAGCGTGGCTTGAACGTATCCCTCGCGCTCGAATTCCGCGCGAGCGGCGGCGCTGCCCCATTCGGGATGGCGGTCATCCAGCAGATTGCGTCCCACCACCGCGATCTCGAGCTGACGGACCGGCGTCCAGCCCAGGCGCGCGTCCACCGCGGTGTAGGAGGGCACTCGAGGGCTGGGGAGCGAGCCCACCCGCCGCACGGTGACGTCGAGCTCGGCCGAGCGGCCGAGATCCAGGAGCGAGCGCGCGGACCACCAT
>DASQJL010000022.1 GCA_035631035.1 Candidatus Binatia bacterium
CGGGCAGCCGTCCTGGATCACGAAGTTCGGCACCACGCGATGGAATTCGAGCCCGTTGAAATATCCCGAGCGGGCGAGCCGGGCGAAGTTCTCGACCGTGCGCGGCGCCTCGTGGGGGCGGAGCGCGATCAGGACCGTGCCCCGCTCGGTGACGACGGTGGCGCGCGTGGCGGGCTTCGCGGGAAGCGGATCCACGCGGAGCGGCGGCGCGGGCTCGGCCGGGATGGAATCGTCGGGCAATCCCAGCGCGCGCGTCGCGGTCTCGCGGATGCGCCGCTCGGCGTCGCTCCGCGCGGGGCGAAGCGCCGTGAGCGCGTCGGGAGTCTTGAGAGCCGCGAGCGCCGTGGCCGCCGAGGCCGCGACGTCCGCGTCGTCGGGCTTGGACCGCGCCGCGAGAAGCCGGGCCAGCGCGGGCACCGAAGCCGAATCGCCGAGCGCCCCGAGCCCCTCGGCAGCCGAAGCCTCCACCGTGAAGTCCTTCGATCCCAGCGCCGCGCGGAGCGCCGGGATCGCAGCGCGCCGGTCGGCGGCCCGACGCGAGAGCGCAGAGGCCGCGCCCGCCGCTTCGGCGGGATCGGAGTCGGCGCGCACGCGCGCGAGCAGGATCTCGAGCGAGGCGGGGCCGGTGAGGTCGCCGAGCGCGTCGATCAGCCCCGAGCGCAGGAAGGGCGGCAGCAGGTCGAGCGCGGGCGCCACGGCCGGAACGGCCTCCTCGCCCCGGATCTGGAGCAGCGCGATCGCGGCTCCCTGGACCACGCCGGTGGCGCTGTCGGCGAGCGCGGCCTGGAGCGACGCCGCGGCCGCGGTGTCGCGCAAGGCACCCAGCGAGAGCGCCGATTCCCACCGCACGTGAGGATTCGAGTCCTGAAGGGCCGCGCGGAGCCCGGGAGCGCCGGCCTGCGCCTTCAGCGCGCCCAGGGCGTGCGCGGCGTTCACGCGGACGCGCCAGGCCGGGTCGGCGAGGAGCGCGATGAGGCGGGTTGCCGCCGCCGAGTCGGCGACGTCCCCGGCCGCGCGCGCGGCCATGGAGCGCACCAGGGGGTTGGGATCGCCGAGGAGCGGCTCCAGCGCGGGACCGGCTCGCCGGTCTCCGATCCGGCCCAGCGCATAGGCCGCGCGCCAGCGCGTCTCGGGGTCTTCCCCCTTGGAGGCGAGCGCGAGCGGAGCGACCAGGGAGGAGTCGCGTGCGCGCCCCGCGGCGAGCGCGGCGGCTTGCCGCTCGGTCGCCCGCTGAGCGTGGAGCGCGGCCGCCAGGGCGGGGGCGGCGCCGCGGGCGCCGAGGTATCCGAGCGCGGTGATCATCGTCACGCGCGCGGCGGGATCGGTCTCCGTCTCGAGACGCGACGCGACCGCGGGTGCGGCGGCGGAGTCTCCGACCAGCGCGAGGGCGAACGCCGCCTCGCGGCGCACCGCCGCCGAGCGGTCGTGGAGCGCCGCCGCCAGCGCGGACGCCGAGCCGCGGTTCTGGATGCGCCCGAGAGCGCGCGCGGCGGAGGCCCGCAGGGCGGGTGCGGGCCCGGCGAGGAGCGCGCGCGAGAGCCCGGTCGTGTCGCGATGCGCCTCGCGCTGGGAGATGATCGCCGCGGTCAACGTGCGACCCGAGATGCGGGTGGAGGCGGGACGCGTCGCGGCGGGGCCCGTCGTGGCGGGCCGAGCCACGGCGGGGCCGGCGGGGCGAGGCGCGGCAGCGCTGGCAGCGTGCGCGACACGCGGCGCCCCCGCGACGAGAGACGCCAGGGCGAGCGCGGCCACCAACCCGCGCACGCGCACGCCTCGTCCCGTCCGCACCGATCCGCTCATCCCGCAGCTCAAACCCGCACCCCCTCCCCCAGCGTCGCCGCCACCGCCTCCAGCACCATCGCCGCCGTCACCGACTCGAGCTTCGCGTCCGGGGCGCGAACCGTTCGGACCTGCCCGCCCACCGGTTTCCATTCGTCGGGATCGGTCCAGCCGTAGATCCCCACGGTGGGACATCCCACGGCGCCGGCGAGGTGCAGGGGCCCCGTGTCGTTTCCCACGTAGAGCGCCGCGCGGGCGAAGCGCGCGGCCAGCGTCGGCACGGCCTCGCCGCGCACGACGGGCAGCTCGCGGCCGGCGCACGCGCTCAAGGCCGCTGCCGTTCCCGAATCTTGAGGCCCCTCGAGCACGTGCACGTCCAGCCCGCGCCCCGCGAGCGCGGCCGCGACCTCGGCGAAGCGCTCCACGGGCCATCGGTTCTTGATCTTGCCGGCGCCGGGGTGAAGATACGCCACGCTGGCGGGAGCGCGCGACAAGAGGCGGGGGTCGGCCACGTAGTGGGGCGGAGCGGGCGCCGCGATGGCGCCGGCCGCGCGGGCCAGGGTCATCGAGACCTCCGACTGGTGGAGCTTCCCCTCCGGGTACGGAACCGCGCGCGTCAGGGCGGCCCAGTCGTGGCGGCCGTAGCGCGCCGGGGCGAACCCGATCCGCTGGCGCGCCCGCGCGCGCCGCGCGAGCAGCGCGCCGCTCACCGAATAGGAGACGGTGGTGAAGTAGACCGAGAGATCGGGACGCGGCGCCACATGGAGCGCCTCGCGAACCGCGGCCCACGCGCCGCGGCCGCGCAGCACGCGGATCTCATCCGCCCAGGCCTGACCCAGGACCGCGGGCGCATTCTGCGGCCCGACGATCAGCGTCAGCTTCGCGGCGGGATAGCGGTCGCGGATCGCCCGGATGGCGGGAACGTTGAGGAGGAGATCGCCGAGCTGGTTCTGAGGGCGGTAGAGATGGATTCGACGCGGGGCGTCGGAATTCATGGGCCCGGCGGCGGGCCCGTCAGCTCTTCTCTTCGGGGGTGCCGGATGCGCGCTTCGTGCCGGGGGTTCCTGGCGTTCCCGGAGTGCCGGCGGGGCCTTGAGGGCCCTCATGAGCGCCCTGGGGCTTCATCCGCTCGAGCTCGAGGACCTTCACCAGCCGGTCGTGGCACTCGACGGGCACCTCGGGCCTGGCCTCGTGGCGGTAGAGCTTGATCGTCATGGTCATGCTGTCGAACTGGGCGCGGCAGTCGCTGCACACGTGAATGTGCTTCCGCATTTCGTGAAGAACTTCCTGCTTCAGGTCCTCGTCGATGAACGATGAAATCGAATCCAGTACCTCGCGGCACGTCATCATGATGCTTTGGCCCTCGTCCGATCGGCTTTGGTCTCGCTGAAGTATTGCGCGAGACGGTTGCGGACCTTGAGGCGTGCCCGGTGGAGACGCGATTTCACGGCCGCCACCGAGAGATCGAGAATCTCCGCCACGTCGGCATTCGACAGCTCTTCCACGTCCCTGAGGATGAAGACTTGTCGAAATTCGGGTGGGAGTGCATTGATCGCCTCGTCCATGACTTTCTGCATTTCCTGATTCAACAGCTGTTCGACGGGGCCGGGGGCCCAGTCGGCGATGGAGATCGGCGCTTCCCGCTCATCCGAATCCTCGATCGAGACCTGGGGAAGCTGCTTCTTCCGAAGCCGCATCAGTGCCGAGTTCGCGGTGATGCGGTAGATCCACGTGGAGAACGTCGAGTTCCCCTTGAACGATTTGATGCCGCGATACGCCCGGAGGAACGTTTCCTGAAGGACGTCTTCCGCGTCCTCCGGATTCCGCAGCATTTTCATCGCCAGGCTGTAGACCTTGGACTCGTACCGCGTGACCAGCTCGCCAAAGGCGCGCTCGTCATCCTGCTGCGATTTGCGGACGAGTTCCTCGTCGGTCGCTGTTGGATTCACGAACTCCTCAGTCATGGATGCCAGTACCGGACAACAGGTTCTGAAAACCTCCATCGAGGCTACGGAGCAAACCGGAGGGTGTCAAGGAGGGCCGTTACAGGCGCAGGGGCACAGCGACTTAGGATGCAGGGTCTCCGACGGGGGTTCGCCGCGGCACGGCGTTTCGAAACGGGGGCCCGGGGGGGCCGTTCAGGCGAGCTGGCCGACCCGGGGGACGACCGCTTCCTCACGGTCGCGCCCGATGCCATGGCGGCGCATTTTGCAACGAAGACTGCCCCGGCCGATGTGGAGCAGCCGGGCCGCCTCCACGACGTTGCCGCCGCTCTTTTCCAGGGCGCCCTCGATGGCCGCCTTCTCCAGGGCGAGGAGCGAGATCCCCTCGGCCGGAATCCGGATGCCGAGCGAGCCGAGATCGGCGTCGCCGATCGGGCGGGGCTGGAGATCGGGAAGCGCGAGCTCCGCGGGTCCCATCTCCTCGGCTCGGCTCAGGAGCACCGCGCGCTCGACGGCGTTCATCAGCTCGCGGACGTTGCCGGGCCACGGGTAGTGGAGCAGAGCCTTTTCGCCCGCGGCGTTCAGCCGCACCGTGCGCCCCAGCTTGCGGGAGACGCGCTCGGTGAAGAGGCGCCCGAGGACGACGATGTCGCCGTTCCGCTCGCGCAGCGGCGGCACCTCGATCGGAACGACGTTGAGGCGGTAGTAGAGGTCCTCGCGGAAGCGTCCGGTGCGCACCTCGTCGGACAGCGCCCGGTTGGTCGCGGCCAGGATGCGCACGTCCACCGGGATGTCGCGCGAGCCGCCGACGCGCCGCACGACTTTCATGTCGAGGAACTTGAGGAGCTTGGCCTGCAGCGTGAGCGGCAGCTCGCCGACTTCGTCGAGGAAGACCGAGCCGTGCTCGGCCGCTTCGAAGAGGCCGATCCGCTGCTGGGTCGCGTCGGTGAACGCGCCCTTCTCGTGGCCGAACAGCTCGGACTCGAGCAATTCGCGCGGGATCGCGGCGCAGTTGATCTCCATGAAGGGGCCGTGCGCGCGGGGGCTCTCGCCGTGGATCGCCTGCGCGAAGAGCTCCTTGCCCACGCCGCTCTCGCCCAGGATCAACACCGACGTGGCGCTGCTCAGGGAGACGCTCTGCGCCAGCTCGACGGCGCGGCGGATGGCGGGGCTCTCCCCCACGATCCGCTCGAAGCGGAACTCCTGCTCGACGCGCGCCGTCTCCCGCTGCTCGCGGGCGTGCTGCACCACGCTCCGGCCGGCCGCCTGGAGCAGCCCGTCCAGCGCCTCGGTGCGGAGCGGCTTCAGGAAGATGTTCCGGATGCCGCTCGCGTTCATGTCGGCGGCATCCGCGGCGTCCTCGCGGTCCAGCCAGAGCACCAGCTGCATGCGGGGCCAGCGCTCCTTCAGCCGGCGGATGGCGTCGCGCCGGTCCACCGGGTAGCTCTGCTCGCTTTCCGCCTGGGCGCGCGACCCGAAATCGAGCACGCCGAGGGAGCACGCCTCTTCCACGCGCGTGGCCAGGAACTGGTCCACCGTGTCGGCGAGGACGACCGCGGCATGGCGCCGCTCCAGGTAGGCGAGCAGCGACTCCCGCTCGGCGCCCGGCGGCATGATGACGGCGACGTTCAAATTCAAGAGGTTGCGTCCCCCCTCGGGTCGCGGCGGAAGAAGGCGCCCGTTGACGGATCATTTATCGGCAGCGGGGCCGGAATGCTTAGCGCGATTCGCGGGGTGCCCGACCCCTCCAGGACCTGGCGAACCTTGGAGAGCAGGGCGGCGGGGAGGAACGGCTTCTGGATGAAGGGAGAATCGCCGGTCTGGATCCCGCGGCTCACGATGGCGTCGTCGGTGTACCCCGACATGTAGAGATGGTGCAGCCCCGGACGCACCTCCAAAATCGCCTCGACCACCTCGCGTCCGTTCGGCCCGGGCATGACCAGATCCGAGAGCACGAGGTCGATCGGCTGGGCGGCGTCGGCGGCAAGTCGAAGCGCGTCCTCCCCGGACATGGCCGTGACGACGCGGTAGCCCCCGCCTCCGAGCACCGCCGCGACCAGATTCCGCACCGTTTCCTCGTCTTCCACGAGCAGCACGGTCCCGTGGCCCCTGGCCTCGTTCGCGACGGGCTCCGGATTGCGGGCATGCACCTCGCGCGGATGGTGCGGGAGCAGAATGCGGAACGTCGTCCCCTGCCCGGGCGCCGACTGGACCTCGATGCTCCCGCCCCCCTGCTGCACGATGCCGTAGACCGTGGCGAGCCCGAGTCCCGTCCCCTCGCCGACGGGCTTCGTGGTGAAGAAGGGCTCGAAGATGTGCGCACGAACCTCCTTCGTCATCCCGACGCCGTTGTCGCGAACGGTGAGTGCGACGCGGCCCGGTGGGGGCTCGCCGCGCGCCGGCGGGGGTTCGACGAGACACTCCACCTCGAGCCAGAGATCGCCCCCCGTGGGCATCGCGTCGCGGGCGTTGACGGCAAGGTTCAGGATCACCTGCTCGATCTGACCGCGGTCGGCCCGGACCGTCGCTTCCGGCGCGCTGCGGGTGTGCAGGCGGACGTCCTCGCCGATCATGCGGCGAAGCATCCCGGTCATGTCGCCGACCACGTCGCCCAGGTCGACGCTCTCCGACACCACCACCGACTTCCGGCTGAAGAGGAGGAGCTGGCGCGTGAGCGACGCGGCTCGCTCGCCCGCTTTCCGGACCTCATCCAGGGAGCGTCGCGCGGGGCTTCCCTCCGGGATGTCGCGCTCGGCCAGGCTGGAGAAGCCCAGGATCGCGGTCAGGAGGTTGTTGAAGTCGTGCGCCACCCCTCCAGCCAGCCGCCCGACCGATTCCATTTTCTGTGCCTGCCGGAGCTGGGCCTCGAGGCGCTTCCGCTCGGTGGCGTCCTGGCCGATCCCGATCCCGCGTCCGTCGGACAGGCGCACGTTCGCCCACGAGGTCTCGATGTCCCTCCCGTCCTTCGTCCGGGTCACGAAGTCGCTCCAGTTTCGGTCGGCGCGCTCGATGAAGGCGCGCACCTCCGCCGCGACACTCGGATCGGGATAGAGGGCGGAGACCAGATCGTTTCCCGCCCCGTCCTCCTCCGTGTATCCCAGGGTGCGCTCGAACTCGCGGTTGACCGCGGTGATCGATCCGTCCTCGCCGAACAGGACCACCATCGCGGGGATGTGATCGAATACCGTCTGGAACAGCTCCTTCTGCCGCGTCAGCTCTTCCCGGGCCTGCATCTGCTCGGTCACGTCGATGCACGTGCCGAGGTAGCCGTGGAAGACGCCGTCCGGGTCGGTGTACGGCTCTCCGCGCGCGAGCAGCACCCGCCAGCGGCCACGGCTGTCCTTGGCGCGGAACTCGGACGCGAGCGGTCCCCGCGACGAGAATGCGCGCTGGCAGTCGTCCAGATAGCGATCCCGGTCCTCCGGATGGACCGATTCGAACCAGCCCAGCCCGAGCTCGTCCCCCACGGTCGTGCCGCGGAAGTCGAGCCACTTGCGGTTCACCCACGTGCTCCGGCCGTCCGGGTGCGCGCTCCAGAGGATCGCCGGAACGTGGTCGGCGATCCGCTGGAAGTGCTCCTCGCTCCGGCGCAGCATCTCGTTGGTGTGCACCAGCGCCGTGATGTCCGTCGCGATGACGAGCTCGGCGGCGCGCCCCTGGTAGGTCACGGGCACCGCCGAGATCTGGACGCTGAAGACGGTGCCGTCCTTGCGCCGGTGCGTCCATTCGGTGCGCTTCGGGTTTTCGCGGCCGTGCAGGTGGGCCCGCAGGGCGGAGATTTCCCCCGGCGGGCGGATCTGCTCGATGGTCATGGCCAGAAATTCTTCGCGGGAATAGCCGTAGGCGCGCACGGCAGCCCCGCTCACCGCGAGGAACCGAAGGGTCTCCACGTCGAAGACCCAGGCGGGTTGTGGGAGCAGCTCGAACAGGTCGTGGCGATCCATGCTCCTCTATATCGGCGCATGGACGCCCGCTCTTGAAGCGAACCGGATTCGCGCCGCGGGGCCGGGTTAGCGCCGCGGGGCCGGGTTAGTGCCGCGGGGCCGGGTTAGTGCCGCGGGGCCGGCATGTGGCAGGTCGGCGCGATCCCCTTCTTCTCGAAGTAGCGCTGGTGGTACTCCTCGGCGCGCCAGAAGGGGGCGGCGGGAACGACCTGCGTGACGATCGGCCGGCGGAAGCGCTTCGCGCCCTCCAGCTCGGCCACCTTGGCCCGGGCTTCCCGCTCCTGCTCCGGCGAATGGACGAAGATCGCCGAACGGTACTGCTCGCCCACGTCGGGCCCCTGCCGGTTCGGCGTGGTCGGGTCGTGGTTCTCGAAGAAGACGCCGAGCAGGGTGTCGTAGCTCACGCGCGCCGGGTCGTACACCACCTCCACCGCCTCGGCATGGCCGGTGCGGCCGGTGCAAACGTCCTCGTACGTGGGGTGCTCGGTGCGCCCACCGGTATAGCCCACGGCGACGTCCAGCACGCCCGGCACGGCGCGGAACATCGACTCCACGCCCCAGAAGCAGCCGGCGGCGAACGTGGCCTTCTCCTTCACCGTCGCGTTCATGGAAACTCCTCGGGATGGGGAACGAACGCCCCGGGAGGGACTTCCTCCCGGGGCGCCATCAATACGTACGACAGGCTTCCCTTGCGACGCGGCCGCTACTTCACGACCTCGAAGTCCGCGTCGACGGCGCCGTCGTCGCCTTCCTTCTTGCCGCCCTGCTGCGGTCCGCCCTGCGGCTCGCCGCCGACGGGACCCTGGCCTTCCGGCCCCGGCCCTTCGCCCGGACCTCCCGGCCCCTGCGCCGCGCCGGCGTACATCCGCTGCGAGACCTCGCCCCAGACCCGGTTCAGCGTGTCCGTGGCGGTCCGAATCTCTTCCGAGTGACCTGTTTCGAGCGCCCGCTTCAGATCGGCGAGCGCGTTCTCGACCTTCGCCCGATCCGCGCCGTCCATCTTCTCCGAAAGCTCCTTCAAGTTCTTCTCGGTTTCATACGCGAGCGCGTCGCCGCGATTCTTCGTCTCGATCTGCTCGCGCTTCTGCTTGTCCTCCGCCGCGTGCGCCTCGGCGTCGGTCACCATCTTCTTGATCTCCTGCTCCGACAGGCCGCCGCCGGCCTCGATCCGGATCTTCTGCTCCTTCCCGGTCGCCTTGTCGCGCGCTGTGACGTGCAGGATGCCGTTGGCGTCGATGTCGAACGTCACCTCGATCTGCGGAATGCCGCGCGGCGCGGGCGGGATCCCGGTGAGCTGGAAGCGCCCGATCGTCTTGTTGTCCACCGCCATCTCGCGCTCGCCCTGGAGCACGTGGATCTCGACGGTGGTCTGGCTGTCCGCCGCGGTCGAGAAGATCTCCGACTTCTTGGTCGGGATCGTGGTGTTCCGCTCGATCAGCTTGGTCATGACGCCGCCCAGAGTCTCGATGCCCAGCGAGAGCGGGGTCACGTCGAGCAGGAGCACGTCCTTCACGTCGCCCGCGAGCACGCCGCCCTGGATCGCGGCGCCGATCGCGACGACCTCGTCGGGGTTCACGCCCTTGTGGGGCTCCTTCCCGAAGTATTTCTGCACCAGCTCCTGCACCTTGGGGGTCCGCGTGGCGCCGCCGACCAGGATCACCTCGTCGATCTGCGACGGGGAGAGCCCCGCGTCGGAGAGCGCCTGCTTCACCGGCGGCTGGGTCCGCTGGATCAGATCGTCCACCAGCTGCTCGTACTTGGCCCGCGTGAGCGTGACGTTCAGGTGCTTCGGGCCGTTCGCGTCCGCCGTGATGAAGGGCAGGTTCACGTCGGTCTGCATCACCGTGGAGAGCTCGATCTTGGCCTTCTCCGCGGCTTCCTTCAGCCGCTGGAGCGCCATGGCGTCCTTCCGGAGATCGATCCCTTCCTGCTTCTGGAACTCCTGCGCCAGCCAGTCGATCACGCGCTTGTCGAAGTCGTCCCCGCCCAGGTGCGTATCCCCGTTCGTCGACTTGACCTCGAACACGCCGTCGCCCAGCTCGAGGATGGATATGTCGAACGTGCCGCCGCCCAGGTCGTAGACGGCGATCTTCTCGTCCTTCTTCTTGTCCAGGCCGTACGCCAGCGCGGCCGCCGTCGGCTCGTTGATGATGCGCTTCACGTCGAGCCCCGCGATGCGGCCGGCGTCCTTCGTGGCCTGGCGCTGCGCGTCGTTGAAGTACGCGGGCACGGTGATGACCGCTTCGGTCACTTTCTCGCCGAGGTAGTCTTCCGCGGTCTGCTTCATCTTCTGAAGGATCATCGCGGAGATCTCGGGGGGCGTGTACGACTTGTCGCCCAGGACGATCTGCACCTGGCCGCCCGGCCCTTCCTTCACCTCGTAGGGGACGTTCTTGGTCTCCTCGACCACCTCGGAGTACTTGCGCCCCATGAAGCGCTTGATCGAATAGACGGTGTTCTTGGGGTTGGTGACCGCCTGTCGCTTGGCGACCTGACCGACCAGACGCTCGCCCGTCTTGGTGACAGCCACGACCGAGGGGGTCGTCCGGGCTCCCTCGGCGTTCGGAATGACGACCGGCTCACCGCCTTCCATCACGGCGACACACGAGTTCGTCGTGCCGAGGTCGATTCCTATGATTTTTCCCATGATCCCTCCGGTTTCGGGGCCGCTTCCTGACGGCTCCTGCGAATACGGGCGGGCCCGGCTGTGGCCGGACCCCGCCCGCCGCAATGCTCAAGGGCTTGGATGCCGCTTCGCTTACTTCTCGACCTTGATCGCGATCTCCCGCGCCTTGGCCTGCTCGGCCTTGGGAATGCTCACCTGGAGCACGCCGTCGCGGTAGAGGGCCTCGATCTTGTCGCTGTTGACCAGGTGTCCCAGCGTGAACGAGCGCTCGAACATGCCGTACACGCGCTCCACCCGGTGATAGGTCGTTCCCTTCTTCTCTTCCTCCCGGCGCTTCTCGCCCCGGACGGTCAACTGATTATCCTCGACGGTGATCTTGATGTCCTCCAGCTTCATCCCCGGCAGCTCGGCGCGCACGACGTAGTGGTCGTCCGACTCCTCGATGTCGACGCGCGGCTGCCACACGGTCGGTCCCTCCGACTCGAAGCGGCGGCCGAGGAACTCGTCCACGAAGCGGGTCATCTCGTCCCGAACGGGATTCCAACGGGTCACTGACATTTTCGCTCTCCTCCTCATGTCTATTTTTGTGAGCTCGCCGCCCCCACGGCGGCATTGCTTGCCAGGAGAGCTATGCAGTTGCTGTGCCAAAACACGCAAATCTAGTAATATATTGGGATATTATCACTTAGCACTCAGAGGCGGTTATCCCCAGGAAATGTGCGGTTTCAATGTGAAACGAATGTTGATCCATTATAGAGCGCTACAGACCGTACTGCTTCATCTTCCGCCACAGCGTCGACCGTGAAATTCCGAGCGACCGGGCCGCCTTGGTCGTGTTTCCGGCGAAGTGGATCAGCGCCCTGCGGATGTGCTCCGCCTCGAGATCCGCCAGCGACATGTCGGCCCGGTAGGGGAACGCGTTGCCCTCGGGAAGCAGCCGGACGGGAGCCTCGCGGAAGGTGGGAGGCAGGTCCATGTGCGTGATCTCGCCGCGCTCCGACAGCGTCACCGCGCGCTCGATGGCGTTCTCCAGCTCGCGCACGTTCCCGGGGTAGTCGTAGCGCATCAGGTAGTACTGGGCGCGGTCGGTGAAGCGGTCCACGCGCTTTCCCATCCGGCGCGCATAGCGCTGGCGGAAGAACGTGGCCAGGAGCGGGATGTCCTCGCGGCGCTCGCGCAGCGCCGGCATCTCGATCGTGAACACGCTGAGGCGGTAGTAGAGGTCCTCGCGAAGGCGTCCCTCGGCGAGGGCGCGGGGCAGATCCCGATTCGTCGCGGCGATCACGCGCACGTCGACGTGCGCCGCCTCGGCGCCTCCCACCGGGCGCACCTCGCCGCTCTGGAGCGCCCGGAGCAGCTTGGCCTGGACGGAGAGGGGCATCTCCGCCACCTCGTCGAGGAAGAGGGTGCCTCCGTCGGCCTGGCGCAACAGCCCCGGGCGGTCCCCCACCGCGCCGGTGAAGGCCCCGCGCACGTGCCCGAAGAGCTCGCTCTCGAACAGCGACTCGGGGACCGCCGCGGCGTTGACGGCGATGAAGGGACGGTGGGCGCGCCGGCTCTGGAGGTGGATCGCGGTGGCGACCATCTCTTTTCCGGTGCCGCTCTCGCCGGTGATGAGCACCGTGCTTTCGGTGGGCGCGACCTTGGCGATGAGCCGGAAGATGCGCTGCATCCGCGGGCTCACCCCGATCATGTTCTGGGTGAAGCCGCGGCCGCGCGGCGTCTCGGCTTCGACCTCGGCCTCCCAGAGGCCGCGCATTCCCGGATCGGACGACGCGAGCTCCTGGCGCGCGCGTTGACCCTCCGTGGCGGCGCGCTTACGATCCCGCCCGGGATCCGCGCCGGCATCCACGCCGGCGGCCGGCTTCAGACGCGGCTCCTTGCGGCGCGCACTCATCGGACCGGGGTCACCCTCCGCACTTCGTGAACCACATCGGACGGCTCGACTGGGGACTTCTGGCCTGGGTCTGGGGCGCGGCGCACCTCGTCTACCTCGGCGCGGCCGCGCTCGCACTCCGGGCGCCGGGGCCAGGGCCGGGCCGCCGTCCCGCGCGCGCGATCGCGCTCATCCTGGCGGTGGGACTGGTGCCCCGCCTGCTCCTGCTTCCGGCCGCGCCCTCCCTCTCCGGGGATCTCTATCGCTACCTCTGGGACGGCCGGCTGGTGGCGAACGGCTGGAATCCCTATCCCCGGCCCCCCTCCGACCCCGCGTTCGCGCCGTGGCACGACGAGGTCTACCGGCACCTGAACCATGCCGGCGTGCCCACCATCTATCCTCCCCTGGCCCAGTGGCTCTTCGCCCTCGCGTGGAAGCTGGGCGGAACGCCGCTCGCCTGGAAAGCGGTGCTCTTCGCGCTGGAGGCGGCGCTCGTGGCGGGTCTCCTGGTCCTGCTGCGCCGCCGCGGACACCCCCCGGAGCGCCTCCTACTCTACTACTGGAATCCGCTGGTCGTGGTCGAATGCTACGGCTCGGGGCACGTGGACCTGGCCGCGGCGGCGTTCCTGGTCGCGGCCGTGGCGCTCCTGGAAGCGGGGCGCCGCGCGAGGGCGGGAGTCGCGTTCGGCGCGGCGGTGCTCGTGAAGCTGGTCCCGCTGCTCTTGGTCCCGGCCCTCGCGCGGCGCCGCGCCTGGAGGACGCTCGCGACGGCGTTCGTGATGATCGCGCTCCTCTACCTGCCGTTCCGCGCGGCCGGGGCGCGCCTGTGGGAGGGCCTCTCGACCTATGCCCGCCACTGGGAATTCAACGGCCCCCTCTACGCGGCGATCCGGCCGCTCTTCGCGAACGGGGACGACCCGCGCCTCCTGCTCGCCGCGTCGCTCGTCGTGGCCCTCCTCGTCATCGCGTGGCGCGCGCGGACGCTGAGCGGCGCCCTGCTCGCCTCCTGGGTGGCGTTCCTGATCCTCACCCCGACGGTCTATCCGTGGTACCTGGTCCCCGCGATCGCGCTCCTGCCGCTCCATCCCGACGCGGGACTCCTGCTCTTCTCGGGCACGGTGGCGCTCACGTATCTCCCCCTGCCGCTCTATCGGGCGACGGGCGTGTGGCAGGTTCCGGGGTGGATTCTCTGGGCCGAGTACGGATCGCTGGCGGCCGTGTGGGCCGCGGCGGGGCTCCGCCGCGATCGCCGCGGTCAGCCGCGGCGCGCGGCGTGGAGGACGGAGACGCCCCCCACGTAGAGGAAGCCGACCAGGTAGAGGACGAGGAACGGAAGGGGCGCGAGCATTCCCGCGCGCGCCAGGGAGAGCATCGCCCAGCCGAAATAGAGCCCCAGCGCGATCTCCGCCGCGGCCCAGAGGGAGAGCGGCGAGCGGTAGCGCTTCCCGCGCCAGCCGTCGGTCCGCCGCTCGATCCGGAACTTCGGCGTGCGATGGAACTCGGCCGAGGCGTTCCGAAGCCCGCTCAGCACGGCCCGGGTGTTGTTCACCGCGAGCCCCAGCCCCAGGGAGAGAACGAAGGGAACGAAGCGGAGCTGCCGCTTCCAGTCGCCGCGCGTCTCCCGCTGCGCCGCGGCGAAGTAGATGAGCGCCGGAATGGAGGCCGTGAGGAAGAGTGCCGCGTCCACCACGGTGAAGAGAAGGCTCTTTTCCTCGATCCGCGCGATCACGACGGGATAGGCGATCGCCGCGACCAGGAGCAGCAGCACGTAGGCCACGTTGATGGTGAGGTGGAAGGTGGCCTCGAGCTTCACCGCGAACGGAAGCGGGGCGCGCCAGACGTCCGGCAGCACCTTCCGCGCCACCTGGATCGACCCGCGCACCCAGCGGTACTGCTGCGCCTTGAACGCGTTCATCTCGACCGGCAGCTCTCCGGGGCAGCCCACGTCCGGCGCGAAGACGAAGCGCCAGCCGCGGAGCTGGGCCCGGTAGGAGAGATCGAGATCCTCGGTGAGGGTGTCCCACTGCCATCCCCCGGCGTCCTCGATGCAGCGGCGGCGCAGGATTCCCGCGGTTCCGTTGAAGTTGAAGAAGCGCCGCGCGTCCATGCGCGCCGAATGCTCGACCACGAAATGGCCGTCCAGCGAGATCGCCTGCGCCTGGGCCAACATCGAGTAGTCCTGGTTCAGGTGGCGCCAGCGCGCCTGCGCCATGCCGACGTCCAGCTCGTTCAGGTAAGGCACCAGGTCGCGCAGGAACGAGGGGGGAGGCACGAAATCGGCGTCGAAGATCGCGAGCAGCTCACCCTTGGCGTGGCGCAGCCCGTTCTGGAGCGCGCCCGCCTTGAACCCGTCGCGCGCGGCGCGGCGGAGATGCACCGCGTCCACCCCCCCGGCGCGCAGCGCGGCGACCCGCGCGGCCACGAGCCCGCTGGTGGCGTCGGTCGAGTCGTCGAGCACCTGGATCTCGAGGCGTTCGCGCGGATAGTCCATGGCCGCGGCGGCGTCGAGCAGGCGCTCGGCGACGTAGCGCTCGTTGTAGACGGGGAGCTGGATGGTGACGCGCGGCCACTCCGCCGGAGGCTCGGGGCGCGGCATGGGCGCCCTGCGCCTCCGGAAGAGGCGCAGGAGATGAAGACGGTGGATCCCGTAGGCCGCGAGCAGGCTCCAGACGACCAGGTGGAGCGCGAGCAGCGACTCCCGGACCGGGGTGGACAGCGCGGCGAGGAACGAATTCATCGAGAGCGTCATCGTACCGCGCACGCATCGCCCCATGTTGCGCGTTCTTCCGCCGGTCCGTGTTGACCGTTCCCTGCCGCGCGGGTAATGTGCGGAACGGGGTGGTGACGTGGGAAACGGGAGGATCACGGTGGCGCGCGGCTTCGTGGTGGGCAACGGAACGGTCCTCGCGACCGGCGACAGGCACGGCGCGCTCCACGAGCTCTACGCTCCCCATTTCGCCCCCGAGCATCAGATCCTCCGCCGCCCGGCCCGCATCGGGCTCCACGTGGACGGCCTCTTCCACTGGCTGGAGGACTCCTTCGAGGCAACCGCCGCGCGCGGCGAGGCCGCGCCGATCGCCGACCTCTCCCTGCGCGGCCACGGGCTCCCCTTCGAGATCTGGATCGAGACGTTCGCCGACTCGCGGCTTCCGATCCTCACGAGGCGCGTAGAAGTACGGAACGGGGACGACCGCCCGCACGATCTCCGCCTCGCGTTCCACTACGACTTCCGGGCCGCGGGCATCGGGCGCGGGGCGGCTTCCCGCGACGCCGCGACGGGCGGCGTGGTCCATCACGGCGGGCGGCGCGCGCTCCTGCTCAACGCCCTCGGCCCCGACGGCGCGGGCGTTCCCCAGGTCACCATCGCCGGCGAGCGCGGCCCCGACTGCCTGCTGGGCGTTCCCATCCCGCTTGGACCGGGCCAATCGGCCATGGTCACGACGTGGATCGCCGCGGCGTCTTCCGTCCCGGAGGCGCGGCGGCTGGACGCGGAAGCGCGCCGCCTCGGCGTCCGCGGGCTCCTCGCGCGGACGCGCGGCTACTGGGGACTCTGGGCCAGCGCGGGGGCGCGCGAGGAGGGGGATCTGCCGGAAGAGACCCGCTCCCTCTACGCGCACGCCCTCCTCACGCTGCGCCTCCTCCAGGCGCCCTCGGGCGCGTTCCTCTCCAGCCTCGAGGCGCCGCAGGGTTCCTCGGCGCCGGAGCGGCGCTGGTGCTACCTGCGCGAGGGCGCTCTGGCGGCCGACGCGCTCGGTCGCGCGGGGTACGGCGCGGCCGCGCGCCGCTGGTTCGAATTCACCGCGCGCGCCGCGCGCGAAGCCGGCGAGCTGCCGGCCATCCTCGACGCCGACGGCGCGCCGGCGCCCGCGCCCGAGTCGGCGCTGCGCGCCGCGGACGGAATCGCGCTCCAGCTCTGGGCGGCCGCGCGCCACCTGGATCGCGAGCGCGACGCCGAGCTCATGGCGCCCGTCTACGACGACGCCCTGGCCCCAGCGGCCGAGCGTCTGGCCGCGGCCGTCGATCCCACGATCGGCCTGCCGGTCGGCGCCGATCGCTGGAGCGAACCCTGGGGGAACGAGCGCTGGGGCGCCCATGCGTCCACGGCGGCGGCGGTGCGCGGCGGCCTCCGGGCGGCGTCCCGCATGGCGGCGCTTTTCGGCGAGACGGCGCGCGCCCGCGCGTGGCTCGCCGCCTCCGACCTGCTCGGCCGCGCAGTGTCGCGCGCCCTCTACGATCCGGAGCGGGGACGGTTCCTGCGCTCGGTGGTGGTGGAAGAGGGGGAGCGGCGGCTGGACGCCACCCTCGATGCGTCGCTCCTCTGGCTCGGGCTCTTCGACGACCTCGAGCCGGAGGATCCGCGCGTTCGCGCCACGTGCGCGGCGGTGCGCGGCGGGCTGTGGGTGCGCTCGGGCGTGGCGGGGCTCGCGCGGCACGAGGCCGACGCGGCGGGGCCAGGTTCCGATCGCGCGGCGGGGCGCCCGTCGATCGCGCCGACGCTCTGGCTGGCGCAGCACATGATCCGGGTGGCGCGGAAGTCCCAGGACCTCGAGGAGGCGCGCATCCTCCTCCTCTGGGCGGCGGCGCGCGCCGAAGGCACGGGGCTCCTGCCCGAGCGGCTCGACCCCGCGAGCGGAGGCGCCGACGGAGTCTGTCCGTCGCTGGACGCGACGGCGGCGTTCGTGGCGACCGTGCTGGACTACGGAGAGCGGGCGAGGCTCCTCGCCCGTTGCGACCGCTGCGGCGAGCCGGCGCCGGCGCGCCGCGCGCGGCGGGTCGCCGACCGGGTCGCGCTACTTCCAGGTGTCGTCGCTGACCTGTAGGCTGACCGCGAAGCGCACGAATTTCTCGCCGATCCCGAGCGCGTCCTTGTCCCCGCGCGAGCCCGCCTCCAGCGACAGATCCACCGCGCCGCCGCGATCCTGACTCCGGAGTCCGGTCCCCACCGAAAACGCCACTTCCTTGACGCCCGCCGTGCCGCCGGAGACGTCGGTGGCCCCCGCGCGGACCAGGAGATCGGGCCAGGTGAGGACGGTCGCCCCCACCCGCAGCGGGAGGCGGGTCAGGAAGCGCGACGCGTCCGCCGCCGGGAGCAGCTCGAGACCGAAGCTCCAGCGCTGCTCGGCGCGGAAGTCGGCCAGGTCGCTCTCCAGGGACGCGCGGCTCCAGTTGGCGCGGCGGTACTGCCCCACCGCGCGCAGGCGGTCGGTGAGCGGCGCCATCCCGCCCACGGTGAAGCCGGAGGGGATGGTCAGGTTGCGATGCTCCTCGCGCACGAACGTGCCCGCGGTGCGCTGCGTCGTCGCCAGCGGCAGCCGGCGCGGCAGCTCGTAGACGCCGCCGAGCGCCCAGGTCCCATGATGCACCTGAGCGCCGAAGCGCCAGCGCCCCTGCCGCTCCCACGTGGTCTCGAGGGTGTCGCGCGTGGTGATGAGGGCCGGGTCCACGAAGTCGCGCGCCCAGTCCTCGCGGAAGCTGCCCACGATCACTTCGTAGTCGGCGCCCAGGTTGACCGACGGAGTGAGGCGCCGCGCGAGCGTGATCCGGATCAGGTCGATGCCGCCGGAGCCGTCGATGCGCAGGGTGGAGGGAGCGCCCGAGCTCTCCGGCCGGTCGATCCCGAAGCGTCCGTTCGTGCCGACGAGGTAGGCGCCGCCCAGGGTGAACCGGCCCGGGATCCGGACGAGCGCGCGCAGCGAGGGAACGACCGTCTCGCGCGCGGTCTCGCTCGGAAACGACAGCGCGCTCACGCGGCGCATCGAGGGCATCACGGTTCCCTCGAGGATCAGGTGGTCCACCTCGGCGACCGAAGCGGGGTTCACGAGGGAGAAGGCGCGGGGGCCGTGCTCGGCCGCGCCCGCGCCGCCCAGCGCGCGCAGGCGCGCCGGCTCCTCCAGCGAGGGCTCGCCGAGCCCTCCCGCCGAGTACGCCGACGAGGCGCGCGCGGACGCCGGAACCGCGATCAGCGCCGCCGCGAGGAAGGGCGCGGCCATGCCCAGGCGCGCCACCCAGGAGTTCCGGCTCGCGCTCATCTCAGAACCTCCCGGGCGGCGGGCTGGTGGTGTTGACCCGCAGCACCGGCGGCGTGACCGACTCGCGCGAGCCGACCTCGATCTCGGAGGCGTAGAAGCTGTTCGTCACGCGGATCAGGATCCCCTGGTTGGACGTGGAATCGGCCGACCATTCGCGGGCCAGCGAGATCGGGATCGGGATCGCGATCGAATCGCCCGCGACGACGCGGACGCCGGTCAGGGTCTCGAGCGGCGTGGCGTCGAGCCCCAGCGTGCTGTCGATGGACGCGCCCTCGGTCCAGGCATTGCGGATGCGGTAGGCCCTGATCTCCACCGTGTCCGGCGAGGCGGGGCCCAAAAGATGCGCGACGAACCGAGCGCCGTTGATCGAGAACCCTGCCGGAGGGGGTGCCACGGGGGCGCGGAGGAGCACCTCGGACTGGAAGAGCCCGCCCAGGAGGAGCGTGCTCTCCGATCCGGTGGCCGGCGCCGCCGGGGTCTGGATCGAGAGGTCGGTGGGCAGCCGGGTGACTTTCGTGACCCGCGTCGTGGGCGCGAGCGTCGTGTGATAGACGATCTCGATCCGGCCGGTCCCCGCGAGGAAGCCGCGCACGCCGGTGCCGCTGTCGATACTCAGGACGAATCCCGGGAAGGTCGCGTCCGCGGCCCAGGCGCGGACCTGCGTGATCGCGGAGGCTCCGAGCTCGATCGTGAAGGGGGCCTGGCCGTCGGGACCGGTCCCGAGCAGCGTCCCGGGCGCGGGGCCGGGCCACTCCACGTTCGTCGTGTCCCACGCCGCGGCCGTATGAAGCGCGAGCACCCGGTTTCCGGCCAGGTAGCGGTCGACGCGGGGATCGAACTCCACCCGGAAGCGGACCGTGTCGATGACGGTCGTGACGAGGGTGTCGGGCAGCGTCCAGGTCGATGGCCGGAAGAGCGCTCGCGATTCGTACGTGCCCTGGATCCCGACCAGCAGCGTCGGGCCCCGCACGGCGGTCGTCCTCGGCGCCACGTAGGTGTCCCGGTCCACGAGCGTGTCGGACTGATTCGTGGTCCCCAACCCCTCGTCGCCGCGGAGAAGCCGCTCGTTTCCGGTCAGGCGCGACGCGCGCTCGGAGCATCCTCCGAACAGGGAGGCGGCGAGCGCGAGCATCAAGGCGGCGACGGGGATCGAACGCACGGGGGCAGATAGTATCCCGTTGGCGCTTCGAACGCTAGAACGACCGCGCGGAATCCGCTCCTCCCCTTCCCGCTCCAGTTTCCGCCGTTTCGTGCCGATAGGCCAAGAGCCCCTTTCCGTCTCGCTCCGGGAGTGTGAATCGCATGGTGGAACCACGCTTGACCGCTCCAAGGTCCGTCGAATCGGCGACCGCCATGAGCCGCCGCGCGATGCTGCGCCAGGTCGTGGGCGGAACGATGGCGTGGGCGACGGCCGCGGCGGCGCTGGCCGTGGCGGCGGCGCTCTTCTTCGGGGCCCACGCCGGCAGCGCCGTCGCGCGCCAGGGCGAGCGCCGCCTGCTCGACCTCGCGGCGGCGCTCGCCGCCTCCATCGCCCCCGAGGAGGCGGCCCTCGCGGGCGAACACGCTCCCGAGGCCCGCTTCTCGCGAGAGATCCGGGCGCAGCTCGTCGCGCTCCGGCGAAACGACGCCTCCATCCGGAAGATCGTCCTGCTTGAAGCCGGGTCCGATCGCGACCCGAGGATTCTGCTCGAGGCGGGCGGCGGTCGCGCGCCGGAACCCGACGCCGGCGGCGCGCCGGCGCCGGCTCGCCCCGAGCCACGGTACCGCGCGCCGCTCGGCGTGTCCCTGGAGGAGGCCGTTCGAACGCCGGTGGTCTCTCCCGCCGGCGCCGGCGTGATCGCGGCGTTCGCCCCCGTGCTCGACGAGCGGGGGCGCACGGTGGCGATCGCAGGGATCGAGATGGACGGCGGCGCGATCGCGGCGGCCGCGAGAGCCCGCCGCGCCGAAACGGCCGCCGCGGCCGGCGCGCTCGTGCTGGCCATCGCCTCCTTCGCCGCGTGGCGCGCGCGCCGCGGGCTGGCCGCGCTCGACCGCCTGCGCGGCCTGCGCGCGCAGATCGCGATCTACCGCGTCGGCGACGCGCTCGCCCGGGCGGAGTCGGACGAGGAGCTGGTGCGGCTGGCCCTGGACGCCATCGCGAGCGGAAGCGGGATCGATCGCTGGACCATGTACCTCCGCGACGCTCCCGGGACGCGCTTCCGCCGCTTCGCCGAGCGCGGGGCCGAAGCCGGCGGGACGGCCGCCATCGAGCCGCGGCCCGCGGGCCCGGGCGTCGTGTCGATCCCGCTCGTGGACGGCTCCGAGACGGTCGGCGTGCTCCAGTGCCTGCTGCCGGGCGGACGCGAGCCGGAATCGGAGGAGCTCGCGCTCTTCCGCTGGATGGCCACGCAGGTCCTGGTCGGGCTCAAGCGGATCCGGATGGAGCGGCGCGATCAGCTGCTCGCGCTGTTCACGATGGGCACGGGCGAGATCCTGCTCGGCCTGGACCTGGGCGGGTTCGTGACCTACGCGAACGCGGCCGCGGAGCGGGCCCTCGGCGCGACCGCGGGAGGTCTCACGGGGCGGCCGGTGGAATCGATGGTCCGGCTGGGGGCCGGCGAGGAGCCGTTCGGGCTGGTCGGCGCGCTGGACGGGGAGCGCGAATTCTCGGGGGAGGTCTGCTTCGTGCGCGCCGACGGTTCGCGCTTCCCCGCCGAGGTGCGCCTCTCGCCCGCGGTGGACCGCCAGGGCAAGCTGAGCGCCCTGGTCCTCCTGGGCCACGACGTGACCGAGCGGCGGGAGCGCGAGGCGGACCTCGAGAACCGCACGCGCGAGCTCGCGCTCCTGAACGAGCAGCTCCAGCGCGCGGTCGGCGAGCTGGAGGAGGCGCGGCAGGCGCAGAGCGAGTTCGTCGCGAACACCTCGCACGAGCTGCGGACGCCGCTCAACGCCGTCATCGGCTTCGCGAGCCTGATCGAGCAGGGCAACCACGAGTCCGACGAGGAGGCCCGCGACTTCGCCCAGCGGATCCGGCGGAGCGCCGAGCATCTCCTCGGGCTCCTGAACGACATCCTCGACCTGGCTAAGGTCGAGGCGGGTCGCTTCCAGCTCTCCATGACCGAGGGGGACGTCCGCGGCCCGGTGCGGGAAGCGCTCGACGCCGTCGCCTCGCTCGCGGCGAGCCGGGGACTCGCGATCGCCGCCGAGCTTCCGGAGGGCCCGCTCCCGGCCCGGCTCGACCCGGCCCGGGCCCGCCAGGTCCTGTTGAACCTGCTTGGGAACGCCCTCAAGTACACCGATAAGGGAGGGGTGCGGGTCCGCGCCTGGAGGGAGCCCGCCACGGGCGAGGCCAAGGTCGAGATCGTGGACACGGGCATCGGGATTTCCAAGGAGGGACAGCGCCGCCTCTTCACGAAGTTCGGCCGGGTGGACCTCTCGTACGCCGGCCGGCGTTCGGGTACCGGACTGGGACTCGCGATCTCGCGGGCGCTGGTCCAGGGGATGGGCGGAAGCATCACCGTCGAGAGCGACGGCCCGGAGCAGGGCACGCGCGCGACGGTCTCGTTCGCGGCGCCGGCGCCCGAGCCGGCGGTCCGCTAGAAGGAGGGTGCCGTGCCGGGGCGAATCCTGGTCGTCGAAGACGACCCGATGAACGCCAAGCTGTTCCAGCTGATCCTGGCGCGCAAGGCGGGGTTGACGGTCGAGGTGACCGAGGACCCGGCGCTGGTGCTGGAGCGCGCCCGCTCCGGCGACATCGACGTGATCATCATGGACGTCTCGCTCTCGAACAGCGAGTGGGACGGAACGCCGGTCGACGGACTCGAGATCTCGCGGCGGCTCAAGCGGGACCCCGTGGCCGGCCGGATCCCGATCCTCCTCGCGACCGCCCACGCCATGAAGGGCTCCCGCGAGAACTTCCTGCGCGCCTCAGGCGCGGACGACTACATCTCCAAGCCGATCGTGAGCGCCGATGAGCTGGTCGCGCGCATCGAAGCCCTGATCGAGAAGAGGAACCATGCCCTTCCGCCTCCTCCTCGTTGACGACGAAGCGCACAACCGGAAGCTGCTCCGGATGGTGCTCCGCAAGGGCGAGTACGAGTTCTTCGACGCGGAGGACGGCGGCAAGGCGCTGGACATCCTGGCGAAGGAGACGATCGATCTCGTCCTGCTCGACCTGATGATGCCGAACCCGAACGGCTTCGACGTGCTCCACGCCATGCGGTCGAACGACCTTCACCGCGACATCCCGATCATCGTCGCGAGCGCCTCCACCGCGCCCGACGACGTGGAGCGCAGCCTGAGCATGGGGGCGGTGGACTACTTCATGAAGCCGCTCACCGAGTGGGACATCCGCTTCCAGCTCCCGATCAAGGTGCGGAACGCGATCGCGCTCCACCGGGCCAGCGACGAGCGGCTCAAGGCGGAGCGGATGAAGGCGGTCTCGGCGATGGCGGTGGCGCTGAACCACGAGATCAACAACCCCTTACAAGTCATCCAGGGGAACGCGCAGCTCCTCTACGTGCACCCCGGAATCCCTCCCGAGGCCCGGGAGAAGGTGCAGCGGATCCGCCAGGCCACGGAAACGATCGCGGGGCTGACGCACCGCGTGGCCGCGCTCCGCGACATCGTGACGGTGGACTATCCGGCGGGAAACCGGACCACGGTTCCGATGGTGAGCTTCAAGGCCTCGACGACGACCCGCGAGGGCGGGACCCACGGAGCGGCGAACGGCGGAAGCGCGGTGGACGGAGCAGCGGGCGGAGGCGGCGCCCCCGAATCGAACGACGCGCCCCCTCAGATCCCCAGCGCGGGGTAGAGCCAGTTCAGGATCAGGAAGTTGAGGCGGCCGAGCAGCAGCGCGATTCGGCCCATCACGGTGAACCCGAAGGCCGCGCCGAACGAGACCATCAGGAACCAGATCCCCAGCCGCGCGATCCGCGACGTGACCGCGTTCTGCTCCTTCGAGAAGAAGAAGTAGGTCAGGACGCTGTAGACCCCCACGATGAAGACGAGCGATACGAGCAGCGTGTTCGCGTTCATCGGCCAGAGCGGCTGGATCGTGCGGGCGAGCTGCGGCAGCACCTCGCCGTGGATGCGCCGCGTGAACTCGACGCCGATGTAGTAGGCCACGTAGATCGCCAGCGCGTAGCGCGAGACCCACCCGATCCGCGGCAGGTAGCGCACGTAGAGCAGGACCCCGATCCCCCCCGCCACGAGCAGATCCCAGTTCCCGGCGAAGTCGGACTTCAGCGGCACGTAGAGATTCGGCACCAGCGTCTGGTTCAGCACGATGCCGATGTAATAGCCGAGAGAGACGCCCGCGAAGAGGCTCTCGGCGAAGCGGAAGAACGGGTTGTCCTTGTAGAGGAACGAGAAGGCGAAGAGCGTGAGGAGCGCCGGGATCCAGATCCCGATTCCGGGGAAGGTCGCGCTCACGCCCGGGCCCCCTTCGATCCGCCGTCCGTCCGGCTCATACCGCCCTGCGCTCCTTCCCGCGCGTCACCAGGAACGCCACGTTCCCCAGGATGATGAACAGGAGGATCACGGTGTGGAGCACCGTCTGTCCGTCCATCCCCTTCGTGGCCGTGAAGTACTTGGTCTCGTGGTAGTAGCGGTTCAGCTGCGGGTACTTCGCCATGAGGAGCTTCTCGTATTCCGCCGCTCCCTTCATGCCGCCGAACATTCCCTCGAGCTGCCCCGCGTTCAGATAGGCGTAGTACTTGGGCGCGCTCACCGCGGTCGGGCCGATGATGATCGGCGTGCCGTACTGGGCGTGGACCTGGGTGATCCAGTACTCCCCGATGACCCCCGTGGCCACCGTGAAGACGAGGGCGACGTGGCGGATGTCGTGGATCCCCCGCATGATCGGAAACTCGGCGATCGGCCGCCCGTTCACGTCGGTCGGGAACGCGTCGCCGATGTTGTCCCCCAGCCGGCGCATCACCGCCGCCGCGCCGTCCTTGTAGCCGAGATTGATGTAGTCCACGCCGTAGCGGAGGCCCGGCATCTCGGCCGCGACGCGCGCCACCGAGTTGTTCGCGAGCCCCAGGCCGCCGAGCGGGTAGAAGGCGCACACGATGACGCGCACTTTCTTGAGGAAGCACTGGCGCAGGAACGCCTCCGCCATCGGATCGTTCTCGGGCGCCGACGAGGGACCGTAGTCGTAGGAGATCCAGACCACGTCGGTCGGCTTCAGCCGCTCGATGAACTCGAACGCCCGGCGCGTGGACGAGGTGGTGGTGACCGGCAGCCCGATCGGGACGACGATCGGCGTGATGAGGCTCACCAGCACGAAGAGATAGATCCACCGGCGATCGAGGGCGAGAAGCCAGCGGAAGAAGCGCTGCACCTAGCGGCCCCCTCTCACGACTCGCTGCTCCCCAGACCGAGATAGCCGCGCTCGATCCCGAGGATGATGCGGATGGCCATCGAGGCGGCGCCGAGGGCGGCGCCGATGATGATCCCCGACTGCGCGGCGCCGTTGGGCGTGTCCATGATCCATTCCGTGAGCCGGCCGAGGGCCTGGCTGGCCGTGGCCGCGGCGGGCTGGAGCGGCGGAAAGGGAACCGCCAGGAACTCGAGGAGCGGCACGCGCCCCGCCATCACGAGGGCCGCGGCGATCAGGAGGATCGTGGCCTCCGTGTTCCGCGCGCGGAAGGCCCGAAACGCGGCGCTCGCCATGAAGAAGGCGAGCAGCGAGAAGATCGTCGACTGGAGCGGCTGAAAGAACTTGTCCTCCATCCATTTGAACGGCGTGGAGGATCCGTCGGGGGCGAATCCGATCCCCTGTCCCGAGACGGCGCCCCAGATGGAGAAGGAGCCCATGACGAAGAGCCCCGTCAGGAGCACGGCCGCGAAGAACCATCCCGTCTCGCGGCGCGCGATCTTCCGTGTGTTGTTCTGGATCACGTTCACGATGCCGAGGAGGAGCGCGAATCCGGCCACGATGATGAGCCACTGGTCCAGACGGGGACTCATCCCCGTTTCGCCGGAGAGGAAGCTCTTGGGAATGTAGAGGGAGAGGATCGGGACGATGCCGGCGATGAACGCGACGAGGAGCGGAATCCGGCTCCGCATCGCCGGGCTCCGCATCCCGAGCGCGATGCCGATCGTGGGCAGCACGAAGAAACAGGCGACCAGGGCGACGCGCCCGAACTCGAGGTTCACGCCGCGATCTCCCCGGGACGCGCCGTGGGTCTCATTGGGTCTGGAGGATCTTCGTGATCCACGTGCTGCCGAACGTGGCGAACGCGATTCCGGCGAGGCCGACCACGATGCAGAGCGCCTTGAAGATGTCCTGCCCGCGGATCGAGCCGAGGAGCACCGGCTCGCGCGAGAGGTAGGCGCTCGCGGCATACAGCTCCTCGCCGATCAGCGTGTAGTCGCAGGTCGCGACGAAGAACGGCAGCTGGGTCGGATCGGCCTGCCCCGCGATCTGGATGGCGCCGACCGACTGCCCCGTCTCGGCCAGGATCAGCGATTCGGCGAAGAAGTACCCGACCAGGAAGATCGTGGCCGGGCGCTCGCGCACCATGCGCGCCGAAACCGCCGCGGTGAAGGCGAACTGGTCGTACGTCACGTAGTTCACCATCTCCTCGCGGTAGAGGTCGGGACGCCCCTCGGCGAGATAGGCGGCGCGCACCGTTTCGCGCGCGGAGGCGAAGGTGAGCGGATCCTTGTTCGCGACGTCGAGGTCGGTGCCGTAGCGCGCGGTCGCGCGCGCGACGTGCCCCAGGATCGACATCGAGGCCACGGTCTGGATGTCGTCCATGCTCTGGATGCCCGGGACGTAGAGCACCTTCTTCCCGGTCTCGGTCGCACGGCCGATCGCCTCGTCCACGGCGTTCAGCCCGGCGATGCGCCGGATGAAGATCGGCTTGCCGGAGCGGGCCATCTGGATCGAGCCGAGGAGCGCGACGAGGAAGATGATCGTGGCGATGAGCGAGTTGGTGCGGTCTTTGCGGAACCAGTTGTCGTGCGCCGAGGCCGGCTCGCTCACGACGGCGGGTCCCGCCGGGGCGGCGATCGCCGCGGCGGCGGCGCGGGTCGTATCGGCCGGCGCGGCGGGGGCTTGAACGCGGAGCTCGTAGCGGTAGGTGTGCTTCTCCACCGCGCTCGCGTCCTTGTAGGTCTGCGTCCCGAGCGGCACCTCCGCGAGCGCCTTCCACTCGAACGCCGGCGCCTCGGCGCGGCGGATCTCGATCACCGACCCGGCGGGAACCGCCGCGCTGTCGGGATCGGCCCACGTGAGAAGAATCGAACCCCCGGAATCGCCGGGATTGTCCTGAGCAACGAAGTTCGTGGGAGCGGGAAGCGCGAGGCCGGGGACTGGCAAGGGGGTCGCGGCGCCCTGGGCCGATACCGCCGCGGGCGCGCTCAGGACGGCCAGAAGGAAGAAACCCACGGCCCATCGCACGGGGCGCAGCCTATCGGCGCGCCGCGCGGGGTGTCAACGTACTTTTCGCCCCCGGATTCGCATGATCGGCCACACGTAGACGGAAAGCGCGGGCCAGCGGGTGCAGAGAAAACGAAGAACGTCCTTCACCCACTGCCGCGGATGGGTCTCGATCTTCCGGGAGAAGAAGGCGGGGAGAAGCTCCGGGCGGAGTCCGGCCTCCGTGAACTTCTCCATCATCCAGAAGGGATTCAGCTCGCGCTCGGGGTACTGGCCGTCCCGCGGGTCGCGATAGCCGAACTCCGGGCGTCGCCGGACGGCCCCCGTCTCGAGCAACTCCCGCGTCCCCTCGATCACGTCGTGGCCCACCAGCCCGCGCGTCGCGCGCGTCGCCTCGAAGAGCTGGTTCCGCGCGAGCGAAGGGAAGTGCTCGCCGATCAGGGCCCGGCGCGCCGCGAAGTAGGGGCCGTTCGGCTCGGCTTCCATGTCGCGCCATCCGCGCCGGCGGCGTCCCCGCGCCGGCAGGTAGAGGGAGTTGTTCTCGTCGCTCAGGAAGAAGATGCCCCCCGGCCGGAGCAGCCGGTTGGCTTCACGCAGGAATCCCTCGAGGTCGCGGACGTGGGAGATCACGCAGTTGGCCATGACCCCGTCGAACGACGCCGACGGGAGCTCCATCGCGATCCCGTCCCCGTACCGCGATTCGAAGTGCTCGGGCGAGAGGGGCGGATCGACCGCCTGGGCCAGGTAGGCGCCGACGGCGACCATGTCGCGGTCGATCTCGGTGGCGAGCACCCGGCGGGCGCCGTAGATGGCGACCAGCAGGGCCTCGATGCCGAACCCCGCCCCCAGGTCGAGCACGTCCTTCCCCTCGGCTTCCAGGTAGTCGTACATCGCGCGTCCCTTCTGGAAGACGTGCTCGATGCGCGCCGGATTCCGGAGGATGTTCAGATGCTTGTAGTAGACGAGGAAGTACTCGGGGAGCTTCTCGCGCAGGGCGGCGTCGCTCTGCATGAGGATCGCGCGGAGCGAGGCGAGGCGGCGGGCGGCCGTTCCGCCCGCGGGCCCGTGCGCCGCCTGCGAGGCGGGCCCGCGCGCGGTCGCTTCCGGGGTCACTGCCCGCTGGATTCGCTGAGGATCCGCGCGCGGCGGATCCCGTGGAAGTTCATCCGATTGTGGAGGTGCTGCCGGCTCACGCCCAGGGCGCGCGCCGCTCGCGACACGTTCGACTCGCACTGCCGGAGCGCCTCGCGGATCGTCTCGGCCTCGACGGAGTCCAGCGTCTCCCGCAGCGAGTGCTGGCCGTCCCACCGCCGGGATACCGTCGCCCCCAGCCCGAACAGGGAGGGCTCGAGCGGCGCCCCTTCGTCGGCCAGCGCGACCGCGCGGGCCATGGCGTTCTCCAACTCCCGGACGTTGCCCGGCCACGGGTAGCGCAGGAGCAGCTCCCGCGACTCCACGGTGAGGCCGCGGGTCGCTTTCGACTGCTGCTTCGCGAAGAGGTCCAGGAAGTGCTGCGCGAGGAGAAGGATGTCCTCGCCGCGCTCGCGGAGCGGCGGCGATTCGATCGGCACCACGTTCAAGCGGTAGAAGAGATCCTGGCGGAAGCGCCCGCCGTCCACCTCGGCGCGGAGGTCGCGGTTCGTGGCGGTGATCAGGCGGATGTCCACGCGGCGGCTGACCGTGTCGCCCACGCGCCGGATCTGCGAATCTTGGAGCACGCGGAGGAGCTTGACCTGAAGCGAAGCGGGCATCTCCCCCACCTCGTCGAGGAAGAGCGTTCCCTGGTCGGCCGCTTCGAACAGTCCGACGCGGTCCTCGTTCGCTCCCGTGAAGGCGCCCTTCTTGTAGCCGAACAGCTCGCTCTCGAGCAGGTTCTCCGGGAGCGCGCCGCAATTGACGGCGATGAAGTTCCGGTCCTTGCGCGGCCCGTGCAGATGGATCGCGCGCGCGACCAGCTCTTTCCCCGTCCCGGTCTCGCCGGTGACCAGAACCGAGACCTGGGTCGGGATCACCTTCTCCATCAGGTCCACGACGCGCTGCATGCGGGGGCTCTTGCCGATCAGGAGTCCGTAGCGGACGTCCTCCTTGAGCGCGCGGCGGAGATTCAGATTCTCGATCTCGAGGCGGTTCTTGGAATCCTTCAGCGCCTCGTGGAGGCGCGCGTTCTCGAGCGCCACGGCGACCAGCGCGGCGAAGCCCTCGAGGAGGGCGATGTCCTCGGGCGTGAACTCGTGCGCGATGGAGTGGGAGTCGATGTAGAGCACGCCGAGGACGCGTCCCGCGTTCGAGATCGGAAGCGCGACGACGGTGCGGAGCGAAAGCTCCCGCACGCTCTTTCGATCCTGGAAGAGCGAGGAGCCCATCGCGTCGGGAACCCAGACGGTCTCGCGGCGGTGCGCGGCCTCTTCGGCGATCCCCCACGAGATCTGGAAGTCGTCGGAGGAGACCGTGGTCTCGTCCTTGCTGCGCGCGACCTCGAAGTGGAGCTTGCCGTCTTCCCGGCAGAGCATCAGGAATCCGCGATCCGCCCCGGCGACCTGCACCACCGCGTCCACGATGCGCACGAGGAGCTCGTTCAGATCGAGCGTGCTCGTGACGGTGCGGCTCGCGTGCAGCAGATGCTGCAGCCGGTCGAGATCGGAGGTGACCCGGGGTCGCGAAGGCGATCGCGGCTGGGTCAGGAGCTCCCGTTCCCACTGCGAGAGCCCGCGGCTCAGAGCTTCGAGGGGGTCGTTCTCGGGAAGGTTCGCGGGATGGCTCCCCAGGGGCCGCGAAAGCGGGTCCCCGAGGGGCTTGCCCAGGGGGTTCGACGAGGCGGCCGACTCGTTCTCGTGGAATGGATCGGTGTGTTGGGACATCGCGTCCTTGCCTCACAGTGCCGGCGCGCCCTGCGCGTCGGAAGGTCCCGGTCGACGACGTAGAATACAACTGTAAAACTAGATTGTCAAGTGTCGGAACGGGGGGTGGGACGCTTCCGTCTCAGGGAAACCCCGAAAATGGCGTATCCAAGCGCCAAAATTAGAACTGCGCCCACCGCGAGCGGAGCGCTTTTCAGGCTCCAGACGCCGATTCCGACGGCGGAAGTGACGGTCACCAGGAGTGAAATCAAGGCCACCGTCCCCCACCGTCCACAAATCCGACCAAGTCGGTGGGTGGTGTGGTCGGTGCTTCCCTCGGCGATGGGACGGCCCGTGACCAGGCGGTCGAAGACCACGAAGAGGACGTCGAAGAAGGGGTACGAAAGAATACAGAGAACCCCCGCCGCGTGGGGCACGGTGAGGGCGTCGTCCAGGGCCTGCAGCGCCAGGGTGGCCAGGACGAAGCCGAGCAGGTGGCTCCCCGCGTCGCCCAGAAAGATGCGCGCGGGCGGGGCGTTGTAGACAAAGAATCCGGCGCAGGCTCCCGCCAGCGCCCATCCGAGCGCGCGATCCATTCCGGCCCCGAAGAGGAGCGACAGGGCGAGGAATCCGGCCGCCGAGATCGGAACGATCGCGGCGACGATGCCGTCCATCGCGTCGAGGAAGTTCACCGCGTTGAGCAGGCCGACGACGCCGACGAGGGCGATCGCCGCCAGGAGCGGCTGCTGCGCGAGGAATCCGCCGCCGCGAGCGCCCCAGAGAATCAACGTGACCGCGACCGCGATCTGCCCCGCGAGCTTCCCCATCGGCCGCATCGGCCGGCGATCGTCCACCAGCCCGAGCGCGAGCGAGAGCGCGGCTCCGAAGAGCACTCCGGCGCGTGGCCATTCGATGTCGGCGTGGAGGAGGACGTTCCCGAGGACCATGCCCAGCGCGACCGCGAGGGCGACGGCCACGCCGCCGAGAAGCGGCGTCGGCTCGGGATGGTGCTTCCGCGGGTCGGGATGGTCGAGGTATCCGAGGGCGGGCGCGAGGCGACGGAAGAGCGGCGTGACGACGAGCGCCGCAACGAATGCGAGCGGGGCGACGAGCGGTGTCAGGTGCGACGTCAAGCCGCGCGCGTCCTCAGGCGGGAGGCGGCGTCACGCGGAGCGCATCGCTCAGAGCGGGAGCGCCCGGATCGGTGTCGACGCCCGGCCCCCGCGGGCGCCGACGTCGCGCGCCGATTCGATCGCGAGCACCGAGGCGTCCCACGTGAAGCGGGCGCGCGCCCAGGCGCGGCCGAGACCGCCCAGCGCGGCCGCCGCCCCGGGATCGCGAAGGAGTGCGACGGCGTGCGCCGCGAGGGTGCCGGCATCCTCCCCGATGCGGAGGATCCCCTCGGGAACGGGCTCGAGGCCGGCCCGCACGGCCGGCGTGGTCACCACCGGCGTGCCGCTGGCCAGCGCCTGGACCACCTTGTTCTGAACGCCCGCGGCGAAGCGATGCGGCGCCACGAACAGCGTGGAGCGGGCGAGCTCGTCCTCGGGATCGTCCACGAATCCCAGCACCCGCACGCCGGGGACCCGCTCGGCCCACCCGCGCAGCGCGTCGGAGCCCTTCCCCGCGATCGCGAGCGTCGCCTCGGGCACTTCGGCCCGCACGCGGGGGAAGACCTCGTGCACCAGGAACCGGACGGCGTCGCGATTGTGGAACACGTCGTGAAATCCGAGGAACAGGAGGCGCGCCCGCTCGCGCGCGGCGGGAGCGCGCAGCCGCTCGGGATGCATTCCGTTGGGAACGACCCGCACGCGAGCCTCGGGGGCGATGCGCGCGAGGTGGCGGGCCTCGGCCTGGCTGATCACCCAGCATTCGTGGAACCGGGGCGCCACCCCCGCTTCGTAGTCGCGGATGCGCGGCCCCTCGACCTGATAGAGCCATCGGTCCATGCCGCGCCGGAACGGGAGCGAGCGCTCGATCCCCGCGGAGATGACGTCGGTGAGATCGAGGATCCAGCGGGCGCGCCCGCGGCCCACGTGCGGCAGCGCGTAGGGCGCCATGCGGAAGAGGTGCGTCACGACGACGTGGGGTCGCACGCGGCGCATCGTCTCCTCCACGCGCTCCCGCATGCGCGCGGAGCGGTAGTACGCGGCCTGGAGCGGAAAGCGCCCGGGGATCGCCTGCGCCGCGCGCAGCCAGGAGAGGGGACGCGGGAGCGGCACCGTGTCCACGCTCCGGAGGGTTCGGCGCAGCGGGGCGAGATCGTCCTCGCTCTGGCGCCGCGTGTCGAACGAAAGGAGGTGGACCGCATGCCCGGCTTCCGCCGCCGCGCGCATCATGTGATAGACGCGGAACCGGTCGCCTCCGACCGGCGGGTAGGGCATGCGCGACGTGAGGACGAGGACGCGCATAGAGGCCGCAGTATACCACGCGTGAAATTGACACCGGCACCGGCGTCCCCGAGACTCCGCCCCCATGCCCGGGACCGAGCGGCTCGCCACGTGGAGCAGGCGCTTCCAGCGCTTCGCATGGGGCGCGGGACCCGCGTTGATCTACGCACCCCTCGGCGTCCTGCGCAACAAGTGGCTCGCCTCGACCCTGTCCGCGCCCGGCCTCGGCGTTCTCGCCCAGGTCCTCGCGGCCATGAACTGGCTGGGACAGGCCGCCGGGCTGGGGCTGGGCCTGCCGGTCACGCGGCTGGTCGGCGCGGCACGGGCCGCCGACGACAGCGCGCGCGAGCGCGCGGTGATGCGCACGGCGCTCCGGCTCGCGCTCGGAACGTCGTGCCTCATCGCGGCGCTGGTCCTGATCGCCGCTCCGGTCCTCGCGCGCGCCCTGCTGGGCTCCTCCGCCTACGCCCCGCTCTTCCGCATCGCCTCGATCGGGATCATCGGGCTCGCCGGCGCGGGAACGCTCCTCGCGCTCTTCGCGGGCCGCGGCGACGTCCGCCCGCCGATCACGATCGCGGTCCTCGGCGCCGTGCCCGCGACGGTGCTGACCTTTCTCCTGGTCCCCCGGTGGGGACTCGCGGGCGCGATGATCGCGGCCGCCGTTCTCTACCCGGCGGGTGCCCTCGCCGCCATCGCCGTCCACCGCCGCCGGTACCGGACCGCGCTCTTCGGCGGGCTGTCCGGGGAGCGGGGCGAGCCGGCGTGGGCGATGGCGCGGGTCGGCGCCGCGGGGCTGGCGCTCGGGCTGCTCGATCAGGGCGTTCTCCTCGTGCTCCGGGCGCATTACGTGCGCACCTACGGCGCCGCCGCGAACGGCTTCCTGCAGGCCGCCCTCGCGCTGAGCCAGCTGAGCGGGTCGCTCTTCTACACCTATCTCGCGAGCTATGCCTTCGGCACGCTGAGCGCCGCGGTCGCCGCGGCGGGACCCGGCCCGGCCGGCGCCGCCGCGGCCGGCGCCGACACGCGGCGGCAGGGCCCCGCCATCTTCCTCCTCGCGGCACTCCTCTTCGGAACCGGCATGTTGATCTCCACGCCTCTGCTCCGGCTCCTCTTCTCGCACCGGTTCGATCCCGCACGACCCCTCATGGCCTGGGCACTGCTCGGCGAGTATGGCCGCGTCGGCATGCAGGTCCTCCTGCTCGGCGCGCTGCCGGTCGGCGGCCTGCGCCTCTACGCGCCGATCGCGATCGCGTTTCCGACCGCGTTCGCCGCGAGCTACGCCGTCTTCACCGCGACCGGATCCGGCACGCTGAGCCTGCCCCGCGCCTACGCCGCGGCCGGCCTAGTCGCCGTGATCGCCGCCGCGGCGATCATGAGCCGCCGCGGCGTGACCCTCGGGGTCCGCGAGGCCCTGGCCCTCGCCGGCGGCGCGCTCCTGCTCGCCGGGGTCGCGAGCCGCGTGCTCCGGTAGCGGTATACTCGGCCGGCTTGGACGATCCCGGTTCGAGAACACGCCCGACGGTGCCGCGAGGGCCCGCGCTCGAGCGCGCGGCCCGTCTCGTTCGGCGCGCCCGCGCGCGCCTCTTCGGCTCGGGCCTCGCGCGCGACGTGAACGGCGGGTGGCGGCCCGCCGCCGGCCGGCCCGCCCGCCGGGCGCTCCTGCTGCACGTGGTCGAGCTGTTCCGCTCGAAGCCGGGGCGCCATGCGCACCAGAACGTGGGCCAGGTGCACGAGCTGTCCCGCGCGCTCGCCGAGCGCGGCTTCGCTCTGGACGTGGCGGACTGGTTCGAGCGGCGACCCATCCTCCGCGGCGCCTACGACCTGGTGATCGACCTCCACCCGCGGGAGCCGGCCCTGTACGACGCGCACCTCGCCCCAAACGCGATCCGGCTCTCCTACATCGGCGGCTGCAATCCATCGTGGAGCAATGCCGCCGAGCGCGAGCGCCTCGAGGCGCTGCGGGCGCGCCGCGGCGTTTCGCTCGAGCCACGGCGGCAGGTGCCCCCGTTTCCGGCCCGCCGGTTCGAGTCGTTCGACGCGATGCTCACGTTCGCCGGGCCGACGGCGATCCGCACCTTCGACGAGTTCCGCCTGCCGCCGGTGCACCGCCTGGTGAACAACGGCTACGAGGATCTCGTCCCGACCTCGCCCGACCGCCGCGACCCGCGCTGCTTCCTCTTCCTCGCCAGCCTGGGCCAGGTCCACAAGGGCCTCGACCTGCTCCTCGAGGTGTTCGCCGCCCGGCCCGCGCTCACCCTGATCGTGCTCTCGCGCTTCCGCCAGGAGCCCGACTTCGTCGACGCCTATCGCCGCGAGCTCTTCGAATCGGCCAACATC
>DASQJL010000023.1 GCA_035631035.1 Candidatus Binatia bacterium
GCGGGCGGAATCGCCGACGGCCGCGGGTTCTTGGCCGCCATGGCCTTAGGGGCGGAGGGCATCTCCGTGGGCACACGCTTTGCATGTACCCCAGAGTCGTCTTCCCACCCCCTTTATAAGGAAGCGGTTGTCGCCGCCGGCGACGCCGGGACCGTGCTCTTTGCAAAGCGCATCGCGCCAGTTCGCGCGATCAAGAACCCCTGGGTCGAGCGGGTCCGCCAGGCCGAGGCTCAGGGGGCGTCGCGAGGGGCGCTGGAGGAGGTCTACGGCCGATCCCATTCGCGCCGGGGCATCCTCGAAGGGGACGTGGACGAGGGCGAGCTGGAGGCCGGTCAGTCGAGCGGATTGATTCGCGACGTGATCCCGGCCGCCCAGGTCGTGCGGCGGTTCGTCGAGGAGTTCGAGCAGGCCCTGTCCCGAGTGCGGAGCGTCGGATCATGAGCGAGCCGAAGATCGTCGAGGAGCAGGTCACCGCGAAGGAAGCCCCCACCGCCGAGAGCGCCCTGACATCCGGAAGGACCCGGTTCGATGTCGCCATGAAGAAGGACAGCGACAGCGCCCGCTGCCTCGACCTGCTGGAGGCCGCCCACCAGTTTCAGCGCGCCATCCAGATCGCCCCCGACGCCCCCGAGGCCTACGGGTGGCTCGCGCAAACCTACCGCATGATGGCCGCCGCCTCGCGCGCCGCCGATTCCGACAGGGCCGATCTGTTCACGAGATTCGCCTGCGCCATCGCGTGGGAAGGAACGATCCGCTCCACGCCCACCTCCGTAACGATCCGCACCAAGCAGGAAGTCCGGACCCTGGTCGCCTGGCTGCGAGCGACGAGGCATCTCTCGCCGGCAGACGCCGAGGCGGAGATGAAGGTGATTCACGGGCTGAGCCTGGAGCAGGCGCTCAGTTACTGATTCGACTCACGAATTCAGGAGCGGGGCTCCGCTGAAGCGACGCGACTGGCAAGGACCGAAAGCATCGCGTCGTGGATCCTTCCATTCGTCGCAACCAGCTTCCGGGCGGTGACCTCGGCAGGGCCGCCCTCGTAATTCGACGTCTTCCCGCCGCCCTCCTCCACGATCAGCATCCCCGCCGCCATGTCCCAAGGTTGGAGACCGCCCTCCCAGAAGCCGTCGCTTCGACCGACCCCGACCTTGGCGATCGCTAGCGCCGCGGAACCCGCACGGCGCACGGCTTGGGCCTTCAACAGGAAGCGGGAGAACGGGCCGATGTTGTTCGATTCGAAATCGCCGCTCAGGTCGTAGGAGAAGCCGGTTCCGAGCATGGCCTTGCTGAGATCGTCGCATTCCGTGACGCGCCGGGGCTTGCCGTTCAGGGTGGTCCCCCCGCTTCGGCGCGCGGCGTAGGTGTCATCAAGGAGCGGGTTGTAGACGACGCCGACTTTCAGATAGCCGGCTTCCTGAAGCGCAATCGAGACGGACCAGACGGGATATTCGTGGGCGTAGTTGGTGGTGCCGTCGAGGGGATCGACGATCCAGAGCCGCTCGGACCCGCGGCGCTCGCCGCCTCCCTCTTCGGCCAGGATGTCGTCTGCGGGAAAGGCTGCGTTCAGCTTGGAGATGATCAGGCGCTCGGAGGCGCGGTCCATCTCGGTGACGAGATTGATGCGGCCCTTGTAGTCGATCACCTGCTCGCGGCCAAAGTTCTCCTTGAGCAGCGCGCCGGCCTCGTGCGCTATGGCCACCGCGGCCGCGAGCTCTCGTTCATAGAAAGGGCCGCTCATGGGTGGGCCGGAGCTCCGGACGGGGACAACTTGCGCTGGCGCAAGTTAACATATAGCTTAAGCACCACCACCGTCAGCGCGCTGTGGTCGGGGGAATATCCGCCACATCGGGGCGCGCGATCGTGATCCCCCTGGCCGAGTACCAAGGGTGGTACTCCACGCGGAACATGCCGTTCGTGACCGCGCGGTCGCCGGCCACCAGGTTCTGGCACTCCTCGATCGAATCCGAATCGAAGATCCAGATGCCGCGCAGGTCGGTCTTGTCCATGAAGGGGCCGGCGATCAGGAGCTTTCCGGCCTCGTACATCCGGGCGCTGTTGGTCATGTGGCTCCGGAACAGCTCGTCGCGCTCGGCGTCCTCCTGGGGTTGGTTCGGCCCGCGGTACAAGAGCGCCAAAATGTAGGTTCGCATCGCCCACGCGGGGGGCGGCTGGCCCTCTTCGGTCGGGCGTCCGGGATGCAGCGGATCGGTCGGACTCATTCCTTCTCCCCCTGCGCTTCCTTCCGCCCCGGCGCGATGCCGCGCGCGGGTCCCGAGGCCAGCGGCTTGTGAAACTTGTGCTGGGTCTTCTGCACCTCGTAACCGAGGTGCTTGTAGAACTTGTGCGCCCCGTCCCGCACGATGTTCGTGCGCAGCGAGACCTCGAGCGCGCCGCGCTCCCGCGCCCACGCCTCGACGTGCTCGACTAGGGCGCGCCCGGCTCCGGAGCCGCGGTACTTCTCGTCCACGACCAGGCCGCCCAGCTCGGCGTTGGGACCCGATTCGATGAAGGGGACCATGAACACGTGCGCCCAGCCGATGACGTGCCCCTCGGGGTCCTCGGCCACGAACGCGTCCCCCACTTCCGAGCCCAGCACGGCGCGGATCGCGGTCTCGGTCTTGCCGACGTCGCTGGGGTAGCCCAGCTGGCTGACCAGCTCGTTCACCGCGGGCGCGTCCTCCTCGGTCATCCGGCGGACGCGCACGTCGATCTCTTCGTGAGTTCTCTCGCTCACGCCTTGTCCCCGTCGGCGGCCACGGGCTGCTCGCGCTCTTGCCCCTCGCCGTCCAGCCGCACTTCCGGCGCGCTCTCCTTGCTGTACTGCAGCTCGTAGAGCCGCGCGTAGATGCCGCCCTTGGCGAGCAGCTCGGCGTGCGTCCCCTCTTCGCGCAGCTCGCCCTTGTGCAGGACCAGGATGCGATCGGCGTCCAGGATGGTGCTCAGGCGGTGGGCGATCACGAGCGACGTGCGCCCCTCCAGCAGCCGCTTCAGCGCGGCCTGCACGATCCGCTCCGTCTCGACGTCGACGCTCGACGTGGCCTCGTCCAGGATCAGGATGCTGGGATCGTAGTGGAGCGCGCGCGCGAAGGCGAGAATCTGCCGCTCCCCCATCGAGAAGTACGCCCCGCGCTCCCCCACCTCTTCGTCCAGGCCGTGCGGCAGGCGCGCGTGCAGGCGCGAGCCGCCCACTTCCATGAGGGCCCGGTCCACCTGGCCGTCCGCGCGGTCCCGCGCGCCGAAGGCGATGTTCTCGCGCACGGTGCCCGAGAAGAGGAACACGTCCTGGAGCACCAGGCCGATCTGGCGGCGCAGGTCCTTCCCCTCGATGGTGCGGATGTCGCGCCCGTCCACGCGGATCGAGCCGCGCTGGAATTCGTAGAAGCGCGTGAGCAGGTTCGCGATCGAGGACTTTCCCGCGCCCGTCGCGCCCACGATCGCCACCTTCTCGCCGGGCGCGATGTGGAAGGAGAGGTCGCGGATCACGAACTCCTCGTCCTTGTAGGCGAACCAGACGTGATCGAACTCCACGTCGCCGCGCAAGCGCCCCACCGCGGGAGCCTGCTTGGGCTCCACCACGGCCGGCTCGGTGTCGAGCAGCTCGAAGATCCGCTCCGAGGCGACCATCGCCGCCTGGAAGACGTTGTACTTCTCGCTCAGGTCCCGCACCGGCTGGTAGAAGCGGTCGGAGTACTGGATGAACGCGACCACGACGCCGAACGTGACCGTGCCCGCGAGGATGCCGCTCCCGCCATACCAGAGGATCAGCGCCAGCGCGATCGCGCCGATGATCTCGACCACCGGGAAGAAGACGGCGTAGTAGAAGAGGTTCTGCACGTGCGCGTCGTAGTGCGAGCGGTTGGCCTCGTCGAACCTAAGGGTCTGTTTCCGCTCGGCGTTGAAGAACTTGAGCACGTCCAGCCCCTGGAGATGCTCCTGCAGGAACGCGTTCAGGCGCGCGAGCCGCGTGCGCACGCGCCGATAGGACACGCGCACCTTGGACCGGAAGATCGCCGTGGCGATCACCAGCAGCACCACGGTGGTCATCGTGACCAGGGCGAGCCTCCAGTTCATCCAGAACATGGCGAAGACGATCGCGGCGAGCATGAAGATGTCGCCGATCACGGCGACGACCCCCTGCGCGAAGAGCTCGTTCAGAACCGCCACGTCCTGCGTCACGCGTGTGAGGATGCGTCCCACCGGCCGGGTGTCGAAGTAGGAGGGGGTCAGCGTCTCCAGGTGCCGGAAGATGGTGAGCCGCAGATCCTGCATCGCCCGCTGCCCCACCATCGCCATGGTATAGGACTGGGCGTAGCGGAGCACGAAGCCGACCGCGAGCACGGCCACGTAGGCGACCGCGATGAGGAGCAGCCCGCGGACCGCGTCGGCCGGAAGGGCGCCGTGGCCGCCGGCCGGCTTCACGTACTTGTCGATCGCGATCTTCGTGAGGAAGGGACCGGCCGCCTCCAGCAGCGAGAGCACGCCGAGGAGGGCGATCGAGAAGCCGATCTCCTTCTTGTACGGCTTCAGGAAGCGGAGGAGGCGGCCCGCGAGGCGCCGGTCGTAGATCGCGCCCTGCGCGTCGATGTCGTCCGAGGCCGATCCCCAGGGTCCGGCCATCAGCGGCTCCCTTCCGTGCGGCGCGCCCGGCTCATAGCGCCTCCAGCTCTTCCACCACCTCTTCCAGGTGGTAGAGGTCGCCGTACAGCCCGCCGCGCGCGAGCAGCTCTTCGTGGGTGCCCGAGGCGACGATCGCTCCCTCGTCGAGGACGACGATCCGGTCCACGCGCAGGAGCGCCGAGCGGCGATGCGTCGCGAGGACGACGGTGGCGCGCTGCGTCGCGCGGAACAGGTTGTCCAGGATCTCCTCCTCGGTGCCGGGATCGACGCTGGCGAAGGCGTCGTCCAGCAGCAGCACCGGGCGCTCCAGCGCGAGCGCGCGGGCCAGCGCGACCCGCTGCTTCTGTCCGCCCGAAAGGGTGATCCCGCGCTCCCCGATCATCGTGTCCAGTCCCTGCGGGAACTGGGTGAGGTCGGACGAGAGGCCGGCGCGGCGCACGACTTCGTCCACGTCCGGCTGCGGCGCCCCGGGCTCGAACCCGAACGCGACGTTCGCGCGGATCGTGTCGGAAAAGAGGAAGGTCTCCTGCGGCACGATCCCCAGCCTGCGGCGCAGCGGCCCCCGCGGCAGCTCCGCGACGGGGTGGCCCTCGAAGCGGATCATGCCCCCCGTGGGCTCGTAGAGGCGCGCGATCAGGTTCAGGAGCGTGGTCTTCCCCGAGCCGGTTCGCCCGACCACCGCGAGCGTCTCGCCGGCGCGGATCGAGAGGTTCAAGGCGTGGAGCACGTTGCGGTCGGTGCCGGGATAGTGGAAGGAGACGTTCTCGAGCGCGACCGCGGGCACGTGGGCGTGGGACGCACCGTCGGGTGCCGCCTGATCAGGACAGGGCCAGGGCATCCCGGGCTCCACGTCCTCCTCCGCCGGCAGCGCCAGGATCTCCTGGATCCGCCCCATGGAGGCCGCGCCGCGCTGGAACAGGTTCGAGACCCACCCCAGCGAGATCATCGGCCAGATGAGCATCGCGAGGTAGATCTGGAACGCGACCAGCTCGCCCAGCGTGATCTGGCCGCGCACCACGGCCGCGCCGCCCACGCCCAGGACGATGGCCGAGGCGATCCCGCCCAGGAGCGAGAGCATCGGCCACATGCCCGACCAGATCTTGATCATGGCGCGATTCTTCTCGAGATAGTCCTCGTGGATGGCGGCGAAGGCGCGGTACTCCCCCTCCTCCTCGACGTGCGCTTTCACGACGCGAATCCCGGCGAGCGTCTCCTGGGCCTTGGCCGTCATCGTGGCGAAGGACGCCTGGATCGCCTCGTAGTGGTGGTGCAGCTGCGCGCCCAGGCGCGCCACCGTGAACGAGAGGATCGGCAGCGGGATCAGCGAGAGCAGCGTGAGCCGGAGATCGATCCGGCACATCAGCGTCACCGCCAGCACGAACGTGGCGATGGTGTTTCCGAAGTACATGATGCCCGGTCCGAGGAAATTGCGAACCGCGTCGAGGTCGTTGGTCGCGCGCGAGAGCAGGTCGCCCACCTTGCGCGTCCGGTAGGTCTCGGCGGGAAGCCGCGCGAAGTGGTCGAACAGGTCGTTCCGCAGCTCGTACTCCATGCGCCGCGACGCGCGGATGAGCGACATGCGCATGGTGAACAGGAAGACCCCCTGCAGCGTGACCGCGAGCAGGATCAGCCCCGAGTCGCGAAGGAGCGCCGCGCGGCTGACGCCGGCCTGGAGATGGTCCACGGCCTGGCGCACCAGCCAGGGCGACCACACCTGGAAGACCGTGGTCAGGCCGATCGAGAGCGTGCCGAAGAAGATCGCGATCTTGTGCCGGCGCAGATACGGAAGCAGATGGCGAAGCGATCCGATGACGTGATCCTCGCTGGATGTGGGGAGGCGGACCCGGCGCTCGCCGGGGGCGAGCCGCGTCCGCCGGAGACGGGCGGCTCCGGGACTAGGAGGAGCTGCCCTCGTTGTAGATTAAGATGCGCCCACAGGCTTCGCAGATCATGATCGCGTCGCCCAGGCGCACTTGCTGCATCGCGTGGGGGGTCAGGGCCCGGAAGCACGCCCCGCAGGCGCCCTTCTTCACCTCCGCCACCGCCACCCCGTCCCGCGCCCCCGCCAGACGATCGTACCGCGAGAGCACCGGCTGGGGCACGCGCGGACGCACGGCATCCCGATCCTGCATCAGCGCCGCGAGGGTCTGGTCCAGCGCCGCGGCCTCCTGGTCCATCGCGGCCTCTTCCCGCTTCAGGCGCGCCTCCTCCTCGGCAACCCGCTTCTCCCCGCTCTTGGCCGCATTCGCCAGCTTTTCCTCGGCGTCGTAGCTCTCGAGGATCCGGGTCTCGACGTCGGAGCGCTTCTGCTTCACCCCTTCGATCTGGTGCCGCATCGCCGTGTATTCCTGGTTCGTCTTCACGTCCAGGAGCTGCCGCTCGAGTTTCGCCACGTCGGCCTGGAACGCCTCCACTTCCTTCTCCAGCGAGCGGCGGCCGCCGCGCGCGGCGTCCAGCTCCTTCTTCGAGCGTTCCAGGTCGGCCTTGGCCGCGGCCAGGGCGCCTCGGAGCGACTCGCGCCGCGCCGGAATCGCTTCCTTGCGGCGTTTCGCGTCGAGGAGGAGGGTGTCGCGGCGCTGCAGCTCGAGAAGCGCTTCCAGCTCAGGGAGCACGGCGTTCCTTTCGGGAGGTCGGGGGGAAATGAAAACGGGGAGCGCGCACGAGCGCGCTCCCCGTGGTCGGCGACGGGGGCCGGCGATCAGCGCCGCGCCCCCGCGAAGGTCCGGCCGGTTCGAGTCCGGCCCCAAGCCGGGCCGCCGCGGCGACCCTGGATTCCCTCGGTCCAAAATGGTGGGCGGTGCAGGGATTGAACCTGCGACCTCTGGCTTGTGATACCAGCGCTCTCCCAACTGAGCTAACCGCCCCGACAAGGAACGAGGCCGCGGGCCCGCGCGATGCGTCGCGAGGAATCATGGACGGGAAAAGGGCAAGTGGGCCCACTTGGACTCGAACCAAGGTCCGACCGGTTATGAGCCGGGCGCTCTCACCATCTGAGCTATGGGCCCGGTTGCGCTTCGATCCGGCTTGGAACCCGAGCGCCGGAGGGTACCAGAGGGGCGACGGGAGGGTCAAGAAAGCGGCCGCGCCGCTTCCCGCCCGCGCGGCGCGTACCCTCACATCATCTCCACGTAGCCCTTGAGACGGCGGCTGCGCGTCGGATGGCGCAGCTTGCGGAGCGCTTTCGCCTCGATCTGGCGGATGCGCTCGCGCGTGACGTTGAACGTGGCGCCCACTTCTTCCAGCGTGCGCGGGCAGCCGTCCTCCGTCAGTCCGAAGCGGAGGCGGATCACCTTGGCCTCGCGCTTGGAGAGCGTCTCCAGGACCTCGTTCACCTCGTCCTTCAGCATGGAGAACGCGGCCGCCTGCGCCGGCGAAACCACGCTCGTGTCCTCGATGAAGTCGCCCAGGCTGGAATCGTCGTCCTCCCCGATGGGACGATCGAGCGAGATCGGCTCCTGCGCCGCCTTGAGCACGCTCTTGATCTTGTCCACCGGCAGCGCGAGCTTCGCCGCCACTTCCTCGGGGGTCGGCTCGCGCCCCAGCTCCTGCACCAGCCGGCGCGACGTGCGCACGACCTTGTTGATCGCCTCGATCATGTGCACCGGGACGCGGATCGTCCGCGCCTGGTCGGCGATGGCGCGCGTGATCGCCTGCCGGATCCACCACGTCGCGTACGTGGAGAACTTGTAGCCCTTCCGGTAGTCGAACTTGTCCACGGCGCGCATCAGGCCGCTGTTCCCCTCCTGGATCAGGTCGAGGAATTCCAGGCCGCGGTTGGTGTAGCGCTTGGCGATGGAGATCACGAGGCGCACGTTGGCCTCGATCATCTCGCGCTTCGCCTTGTCCCGCGCGATCTCGCCCGAGCGGATCTCCCGAGCGACCTCCTTCACCTGGTCGCGCGTCATGTGGGCTTCTTCTTCGATCTTCCGCACCTTGCGGCGCGCGTTCTTCGAGGCGCGGTCGTACTCCTCGAAGCGGTCGGGCGTGAGGCCGCTCTCCTTCTCGACCTGCTTCGCCTCCTTCTTGCTCTTCTTGGCCCGCTTCAGGAGGTCGGCGATCTCGTCGCCGTTCCGACCCCAGCGTCGCTCGAGATCGGTGAACTCGCTCTCGACCAGGTCGATCTGGTGCGAGTAGTCCTTGATCCGCTCGGCGAGCCGCTCGATGAGGCGCGTGTTCAGGTTCAGCGTGAAGAGCTCGCACATGAGGTCTTCGTCCGCGGTGCGCAGTTTGCCATGGTGCGCGGTGCGGAGCGCTTCCGAAAGCCGTCCGGTCGGCTTCTCCTGGAGCTTCGTGAGCTTGCCGTGCAGGAGGCGGATCTTGTCGAATGCCTTGAGCGCGCGCGCCCGCTCCCGCTTGGGGCTGAACTCGGGATTCCAGTTGCCGAAGTCGATCTGGGTCAGGTCCTCGACGCGCATCTTGGCCTGCTTGAGCCGCGTGCCGTAGGAGATGATCTCCTTGAGAATCGGCCCGGAGCGGAAGAGGGCCGTGCAGATCTGCTTCTCGCCGGCCTTGATCCGCTTGGCGATCTCGACTTCGCCCTCGCGGTCCAGCAGGGGCACGCGTCCCATCTCGCGCAAGTACATGCGCACCGGATCGTCGTAACGGACCGGATGGGGGAGCGCCGCCTGCTTCTCGGGCGGGCGCTTCTCCTCGCGTCGCTTCAGACGGAGCTTCTGCTGCGCCTCTTCGTGGGTGTCGAAGACGTCGACCTTCAGGTCGTTCAGGGCGATATAGACCTCGTCCATGTCTTCGACCGAGGCGCTCTCGTCCAGGAAGGTCTCGATCTGGTCATGAAGCAGGTAGTGCTGCTTGCCGGCGAGCGACTTCAACTCGACCAGGCGGTCGCCGCCCTTCTCCCGCTTCAACCCTTCGGCTTTGCGTTTCATGGGCACTCGCGCTCTCCTCTAGGGAACGGCCGGATGGCTACGGCTGTGTAACTTAGATGCCAGATCCCGGCGCTCGGCCACCAGGCTGCCCAGCAGTCCCATATCCTTGGCATCATGGGACCGCTCCGCCTGGCGAATGGCCCGGTCGAGATCCTGGATGCTGGCGCGTATCCGCCGCTCTTCCAGGCGCTCGATCAGGGCTCGCGCCCCCCGGCGCGACTCCGAATCGGTCAACGGCTCCTCGGGCTTGGGGTGGCCCGTCAGGACGGCGCGGGCCAGCCCGGAAGCGTTCATCAGGTCCAATAGCTCTAGCTCGCCCGGCACCCGGGCCTCGGCCAGCCAGGTCTCGATCAGCTCCCGCAAACCCTCGTGGCGAAAGCAGTCCGAGCCCCCCTGGGCGACCACCTCGCCCAGGGCTCCCTCTTCGGTCAGAACCAGCGCTGCCAGTTCCGATTCCACGGGATCGGGAGCGATCCAGCCCGGCTCTCCCGGACCCGCGGCCGGGGTCCCGTGCTCCGGCCGGTCGCCCCCCTCGGCCGAAGCCACGTCCGCCCTCGCCCCCGGGTCGGGGGCCGGCGCGGTGGCCTTCCTCAGGACTCGTCCTCCCTTACGCTCCAGAGCATCCAGCAGAACCTTCTCTTCCAGGGCAAAGGCCTCGGCCCCCCGGCGGACCAGGAGCCTGCGCCGAATGGGGTCCTCCGCCCGCCCGATCACCTCGACATACCGTCGTACCCGCGCCTCGACCGAAGGGTTCTCTCCGCCGGCCCCCAGCGAGGCCTCGGCCAGGAACGCTGCCGGGTCGGCCGCGTCGGCGAGAAGGCCCTGGAACGCGGACGGGCCCTCCTTACGAAGGAAGGTATCCGGATCCTCCCCCGGCGGCAGGAGCAGCACCCGTACCGCCAGCCCGGCCCGCATCAAGGGCTCGAGCGCACGGTCGGCCGCCCGCACCCCCGCATCGTCGCCGTCGTAGACCAGGACCGCCTCGGCCTCGAGCCGGGCCAGGAGCCGCGCCTGGTCGTAGGTCAGCGCGGTCCCGCTGGTCGCGACGGCGTTCCGGAACCCGGCCGCGTGGAGCCGCATGACGTCCAGATACCCCTCCGCGATCAGCGCCTGCCGCGAATCCCGGATCGCCGCGCGGGCCTGCGGAAGTCCGAAGAGGATGCTCCCCTTCCGGTAGACCGCCGTCTCGGGCGAGTTCAGGTACTTCGGCTGATCGGCGGGAGCGATCGCGCGGGCGCCGAAGCCCGCCGTGCGCTGCGCCGACTCCATCACGGGAAACGTGATCCGGTTGCGAAACCGATCGTACCGGCTGCCGTCGCCGCGCCGGAGCGCCAGCCCCGCCTCTTCCAGAACGGCCACCGGAACGAGCTTCCCCAGGGTGGTCACGAGACCGTCCCACCCGGCGGGAGCCCAGCCGATCTGAAACGCGTCGAGCGAGGCCTTGTCGAAGCCGCGGCCGGTCATGTACTCGCGCGCCTCCGCGCCCGCGTCCGAATCGAGGCTGGCCCGGAAGTAGTCGTTCGCGAGCGCGTTCGCCTGGTAGAGCCGGTCGCGCGCGACGTCCCCCGGCCCGCGGGCGGTCTTCGGCAGCTCGATCCCCGCCCGCTCGGCCAGCATCCGGAGCGCTTCGGGAAAGGCGACCTTCTCGGTCTCGGTGACCCAGGCGAACAGGTCGCCACCCTTCCCGCAGCCGAAGCAGTGCCAGACCTGGCGGTCGGGATTCACCGTGAACGACGGGGTCCGCTCCGCATGGAAGGGACAGAGCCCCTTCCAGGAGCGCCCCGCGCGGCGAAGCGCGACCTTCTCGCCCACCAGGGCGACCAGGTCCACCGCCTCGCGCACCCGCTCCTTCGCTTCGCTCGAGAGCATCGCCGTCATGACGTGAGCGTCACGATCGTCACGCCGTGCCCTCCCTCACCCATCTCGCCCAGGCGGAATTCCTTCACGAGCTGGTTGTGCGCGAGGAACCGCTTCATGTGCTCGCGGAGGATCCCCTTTCCCTTGCCGTGGATGATGCGCACGGTCTGCTGCCCTCCCACCGCCGCGTCCTCGAGGAAGCGCTCCACGGCGCGCACCGCGTCGTCCGCCTCGTAGCCGCGCACGTCGACCTGGATCCCGATGCTTTCCAGGTCGGGCGTCGCGATCGCGGCGCCCCGGACCGGCCCGCGGGCGGCCGCGTCCTTTTCTTCCTCGTCGGCGGAGCGCGCGTCCGCCCCCGGCCGGGCCGCCGAGGGCTGCGTCGTGCGCAGCTGCGAGACCGGAAGCACCGCCGTCGCCGCGCCGATCTTCACCCGCACGCGCCCGTCCTTGTCGGGCAGGGAGAGCGCGGTTCCCTCGGCCTGGAGCGCCGGGACGTAGATCCGGTCCCCCTCGCGCACGGTGCGGACGGGAGCGCCGCGCTCGGCCGGAGCCGCCTGCGCCGCCGCGGCATCGGTCGCGATCGCTTCCTCCATCGCCCGGGCCAGCCCGCGCCCCTGCTGCAGCGTCTCGGCGCTCGCCTTGCGCTCGGAGCGGACCTTCTTTCGGTAGTCGTCGATCTGGCTCTCCAGCTGGCGCAGGAGCTCGCGGCGGGCGGCGATCTCGGCCTGCTTCCGCTCCTTCCGCTCCGACTCCAGCCGCTCGCGCGTGGAGCGCAGCTCGCTCTCGCGCTCGCGCAGCTTGGCCTGCGTCTCCGTAAGCGTGCGGCGCTCGGCCACGGCCTCTTCGCGCAGCCGCCCCAGCTCTTCGATCAACCGGTTCAGGTCGCGCTCCCCCTCGGGGAGCAGCGTCCGGGCGCGCGCGAGCACGCCCGCGTCCATGCCGAATCGCTCCGCCACCTGGATCGCGCGGCTTCCGCCGGGCACGCCCACGACCAGGCGGAAGAGGGAGCGCAGCGTGGCCTCGTCGAACGCCATCGAGGCGTTCCGCACGCCGGGCGTCTCGTGCGCGAACGTCTTCAGGCTCCCGTGATGCGTCGTCGCGAGCGTCATCGCCCCCCGCTGGAGCAGCGCCTCGAGCACCGCCTGCCCCAGCGCCGCGCCCTCGGCGGGATCGGTCCCCGACCCCAGCTCGTCCAGGAGCACGAGGCTACGGTCGGTCGCCGCGGCCAGCGCCTGCGTCACGCGCCGCACGTGCGAGAGGAACGTGCTCACGTCGTCCTGGATCGACTGCTCGTCGCCGATGTCGCAGACGATGCGGTCGAACCAGGCGAACGCCGTGCCGTGCGCCGCCGTGACCGGGAGCCCCGCCATCGCCATCAGCGAGAGGAGCCCGACGGTCTTCATCGCGACGGTCTTCCCGCCCATGTTCGGGCCGGTCACGAGGAGCACCGGATTCTCGGCGTCCAGCTCGAGGTCGAGCGGCACCGGTGGGCCGATCTCGCCGCGCACGTGCCGCAGCACGAGAATGGGATGCCGCGCGCCGCGGAGGAGCAGCCGGCGCTCGTCGGCGATCACCGGAAGCACCGCGCCCGCCTCGATCGCCCAGGACGCCACCGCCTCGGCCGCGTCCAGCGCGGCCAGCGCGGCCAGGTCCGCGGTGAGCGCGCCGTGATGCCGGTGCGCCTCGGCCGAGAGCGTGCGCAGGATCCGCTCCACCTCGCGCGCCTCGTCGCTCGCCCGTTCGGCCAGCTCGCTGTTCCCCTCGGCGGCCTCGCGCGGCTCGACGAATACGCTCGCGCCCGAGCCCGAGTGACCGAGCACCGCCCCGGGCACGGAGCGCCGGTTCGACGACGGGATCGCGATCACGTACCGCTCCTCGCGCAGCGTGACGAAGCTCTCCTGGCTTCCGGCGGCGCGCAGGATCGACTCCAGCTTGGAGGCGAGCCGCTCGCGCAGCGAACGGATCGCGCGGCGGATCTTCGAGAGCTCGGGCGAGGCGTCGTCCTTCACGGCGCCCGAGGGGTCGATCGCGCGCAGAAGCTCCCGGCGAAGCCCCTCGGCCGGGTCCAGCCCGCCGAGAAGCCGCGCGAGCCCCGGCGCGTCCTCGCGGCGCTTGCGGTACCACGTGAGGACCTGCCCCGCCTGCTCCAGGAGGACGGCGATCTGCCAGAGCTCCTCGCCTCGCAGCGTGGAGCCCTCCGTCTCGAGACGCTGGAGCACGAGGCGGAGGTCGGGCGGCGCTACGGTGGGCGGCGGATCGCCGGCCTCGTGCGCGGCGAGAAGATCGGCGGTCTCCGACTGCGCGGCGCGCGCGTCTTCCGGGCGGCGCATCGGGGCGCGCGAAAGCACGCGCTCGCGACCGGGGACGGAACGGGTCCGACCCGCCAGCGCGCGAAGCACCGCGGCAAACTCCAGAACGTCATGTGCGTGATCCCGCGCGCGCTCCATTTGCATGGGCTCCGCGGAACCGTTCGGCGCCGTGGCCGGGCGCTGGTCCAATTCGGTGTGGCTTCTTTCCGGGGGTTCGGGGCCGGCCGGCGTTACCGGCCCAGGAGACAAACGGGAAACCGGCTCGCGCCGGTTTCCCGCCTGGATGTTCGGTTGGACGACCCTAGTCGGCCGACTTCATTCGGGCCATCATCTTCCTCTTCGCGGCGTTGAGCTTTCGCTTCTTCCGCTCGCTCGGTTTCTCGAAGTGCTGATGTCTGCGCAGGTCGGCGAGAATTCCAGCTTTCTCGCACTTCTTCTTGAACCGGCGAAGGGCACTCTCGAAGGACTCTCCGTCCTTGACCCTGATGCCGGGCATCCTATGAATCGCCTCCTTCGGGACAGGTTAAGGGTACCGAACGGGCTCGCCCAACGTATTGGGCAAACTGCGGCTAACGCTACTGAAGATACCCCGGTGCCCCTGTTTTGTCAACTCGCCCCAACCCCGCCGTCAGCATCAGGTTACGGGCGGCCCCCAGGAGGGCCAGGACCGCCGCGGAGGTAGTCAACCGACTGGGTCCCAAGGAGATAGGGCGAAAGGTTCGCGCCGCCAGGAACTCCCCCTCTTGGCGGAGAAATCCACCGGGAGGTCCAACTGCCATTATGACATGAGGTTGCGAACCTACTGCCATCGCTTGGGCATGCTCTGCCCGAAGCGGCTCTCCCCGCGGGTCGGCGATCAGACGCATTGAATCTGCGGGGATCTCCTGAGAGGCCTCCTCCAAGCTCCGGGAGGAGCGCAGGGCGGGAAGCCGGGTACGGCGCGACTGCTTGAGCGCCGATCGGGCGATCCGCGCCAGACGGTCGAGGCGCGCTTCCGCCAGTCCCCCGCGCCCGCTGTGCCCCGTGGCGACGAAGTCGATCGCGGTCGCGCCCAACGGGACCGCGAGCGAGACGATCGTCTCGATCTGCGGGAGATCCGGGATGCCGGCCAGAACGGTGATGGCGACCCCGAGCTCGCCCGCATCCTCGGTGCGGGACTCGATCCTCCCGGCGGCGATACCGCCGGAATCGGTCTCGAGGACGCAGCGGTAGAGGATCCCCTCCCCGTCCACCGCCTCGAAGGGGGTTCCCGGCGCGGCGCGGAAGACGCGAAGGAGATGGCGCGATTCGGAGGCGCTCAGGCGAAGCCTTACCCCGTCAACGTCGGCGCGGTCCACCCAGAACGCCGTGTCGGGCGTCCGCGCCGCACCCTTCATCCTGAGGCGCTCAGCCTTCGTCGCCCGTCCACGCCGGGCGGCGCGGCGCGGGAGCCTTGGCCTCGGGAAGCGTCTCGAAGTCCTGAAGGAGCTTCTTGCCGCGCTCGGAGAGCTTGGACGGAACCGCCACGACGACGCGCACGAGCAGGTCGCCGGTCCCCGAGCGCTGGAGGCTCTTCAGTCCCTTCCCGCGCAGGCGGAGGAGCTTCCCCGTCGCCGTTCCTGCGGGGATCTCCACCAGCGCGCGGCCGCCGCCCAGCGTGGGCACCTCGACCTTCCCGCCGAGCGCCGCCCGCGACAGGCTGACCGGAACCTCGATGACCAGGTCGTCGCCGTCGCGCGCGAAGAGCGGGTGCTCGATCTCCTCGATGTGGGCGATCAGGTCCCCCGCGGGGCCGCCGCGCGGGCCCGCGTCGCCCATGCCGGGGAGCGGGATGAAGTTGCCGCTCGAGACGCCGGCCGGCACCTTGATCGCGATCTCGCTCTGCTCCCGCACGCGCCCCTCGCCGTGACAGACCGGGCAGGGATTCTCGACGATGGTTCCCTCACCATGGCAGCGGTCGCACGTCGAGACGTTGATGAGCTGGCCGAAGATGGAGCGCTGCACCTGCCGGATCTGCCCCGAGCCGTGGCATTTCGGACACGTGATGCGGCTGGTCCCTTCCTTGGCGCCGGTCCCCTTGCAGGTCTTGCAGACGCGGAGGTGCCGGACCTTGACCCGCTTCTCCGTCCCGGTCGCGATCTCCTCGAGGGTGAGCGGAAGGCGAAGCTCGAGGGTGTTGCCGCGCCGCTCGCGCGGGCGGCGGGCGCCGCCGCCGCCTTCCTCGAACAGGTCGCCGAATCCCCCGGGGCCGCCGAAGTCGCGCATGAAGGCGCGCAGCGCGTCGGCCAGGTCGAAGCCGCGCATGTCCTCGAAGCCGCCGCCCCCGCCGCCGGGAAATCCCTGCGGCGCGTGGCCGAAGCGGTCGTAGCGGGCGCGCTTCTCCGGGTCGGAAAGAACTTCGTAGGCCTCGGCCACTTCCTTGAAGCGCTCCTCAGCCTGCTTGTCGCCCGGATTCTTGTCAGGGTGGAATTTCAGCGCGAGCTGCCGGTACGCCTTCTTGATCTCCTCAGGCGACGCGCTCCGCTCGACCCCGAGCACTTCGTAGTAGTCGCGAACCGTGCTCACGCGCGATGCCGGTCCTTACCGGACGGCTCGGTCCGGTCGACGTCGGTGGCGCCCATGCGATCGCGATCCTCGAGCGGCGGCGGAATCGTATCGGGAGGCGCGTTGGATCCGAGCATCGAGGGCGGCGTGGGCGTGTCGGCCGGCGGGCCCGCGACGACCACCTTGGCGTGGCGCAGCACGCGATCGTTCAGCAGGTAGCCGGGCTGGGCCACGTCCAGCACCAGGCCGGGCCGCGTGCCCGGGGGCGCGACCCGCTCGCCGATGGCGTCGTGGAGATTGGGATCGAACGGCTGCCCCGCCGACCGGATCGGGGCGAGGCCCTCCTTCTCGAGGATCTTCATCATCCGGTCGCGCACCAGCTCCACGCCCGCGTGGAGCGGATCGTGCGGCGTGCCGGGCATCGCCGCCAGCGCGCGCTCGAAGTCGTCGAGCACCGGCAGGAGCTCGCGGATCAAGGACTCCTGCGCGTAGCGGATGGTCTGCTCGGACTCGAGCTTCCGGCGCTTCTGCACGTTGGTCATCTCGGCCAGCGCGCGAAGCAGCTCCTCCTCGCGATCGCGGAGGCGCCGGATCTCCGCCTCCACCGCCTCGGGATCGCGCCCCGGGGCTCCCGTATCGGCTTCCGTATCGGGCGCGGCGTTCTTGTCCGGGGCGTCGCCCCTGGTTTCGTCACGGTCTTCCGTCATGGCTCCGCGTTTCGGTTTCATGTCTATGCTCCCGCGAGGCGGGCGCCCACGTAGGAGACGAGGGAGACCACGCGCCGGTACGGCATCCGCACCGGTCCCATGACTCCGATCGCGCCCCGAAGGCCGCCGACCGCCACGCCCATTCCGACGATCGAGCACGCGCGAATCGCGGGAGATTCGATCTCCCGGCCGATCGCCACGCGCGGCACACTCTCGCCCGAGAACGCGTCCAGCGTCCGGACGAGCGACTCCTGGTTCGCCAGCAAGGATACGAGCGGCCGGAGCGTTCCGGGCGCTTGAAACTCGGGCTGCGACGCGATGTTGTCGGCGCCGTCCATGCGCACGGCGGGCTCCTCGCGCGTCGAGAGGAGCCGCGAGGCGCGCGTGAGCGCCTCCTCGATGAAGCTCGCGATCTCGGGGGGCGCGCCCGCGCGCGCCTCGACCGCCAGCGCCTCCAGCGTCCTGGGCCCCGCCGCGGGAAGCCGCGCGCGGATCCAGGACTCGGCCCGGCGAAGGTCGGCGGCGCACGGGGAGCGCTCGGGCCGCCACGTGTCAGTGGCCACCATGCCGTCGCGCGCGCCCACGGCCACGACGACGTGCCCCCCGTCCAGGGCGACGAGATTCACCTGGTCCACGACCTCTTCCCGCGACCGCACCGCCATCACGGCGAGCTGCCGGGTGGCGCGAGCGAGAATGGGAGCGAGATCGGAGGCGCGCGACTGGAGGCGCGCGCGTCCGATCGCGTCGTCGAGGATGCGGCGCATGGCGATCGGGACCGTCTCGGGGCGCATCAGATGATCGACGTAGTAGCGGTACCCCGCCTCGGTGGGGACGCGCCCGGCCGAGGTGTGGGGGTGGCGGAGCAGTCCCAGCTCTTCCAGCTCGCGCATCGCGTTCCGGATCGTGGCCGGCGAGATACTCAGGTGGTAGGCGGCGCGCACGTACTGGGAGCCCACCGGCTCGGCGCGCGAGACGTGGCTCTCCACGACGAACGTCAGGATGCGGCTGAGCCGCGGATCGAGCTCTGGATCGAAACGATTGGGCTTCATCGGGGCACTCCCGGGACGCTTCCCGGAATTCCGGGCGTTAGCACTTTCGGACGTCGAGTGCCAACGCGACGACGCTAGCAGCGGGGCCGTGGGCTGTCAACCCGGCGAGGCCCCCGAAACGGCGCCCGGGCCCATGCCGGCCTCCCGCCGTGAATGGCTTCCCGCTTCCGACCTCGCAAAGAGCTCCGCGGCGGACTCGAGCGCGGTCATCAGCCCGCGCTCGGTGGGGCGGACGCTCCCCCGCCCCGATCTCAGCGCCCCGGCCGCCTCGCCCCAACGAAGCCACCCGTCGGCCTCGCGAGGCGCGGCCCGATCCAGCGCCACCCGCCGGAGACCGCGCGCGCGCCGGAGCCCCAGGAACACGACCTCTTCCCGCGCGTCGGCCTCGCTGAGGGCGCGCACGTCGCGTCGGGGCAGCGCCCCCGCTTCGACGCGGTCGAACCACCGCGACACGTCCTCCTCGTTTCCCCAGCGCCGCGACCCGTCGAACGAGTGCGCGCCGGGGCCGAGTCCGAGATAGGGGCGGCGGATCCAGTAGGACTGGTTGTGCCGCGACTCGAATCCGGACCGCGCCCAGCTCGAGACTTCGTAGCGGTGGTAGCCCGCGGTGGCGAGCAAGCGTCCCGCGGCATCGTAGCGCTCCGCCGCGTCGTCTTCGGTCGGGATCGCGATCGCCCCGCGCGTGGCCTTGGCCGCGAGCGGCGTGCCCTCCTCGACCTGGAGCGCATAGATCGAGAGGTGCGGCACGCCCAGCGCGACGACCCGCTCCACCCCGCGGGCGAAGCCATCCGCGGTTTCGCCGGGAACGCCCGCCATGAGATCCAGCGAGACGTTCGTGAAGCCCGCGGCGCGAGCGCGCGCGAGCGCGTCCAGCGCTCCTTCGGCGGTGTGGATCCTCCCGAGCGCGCGGAGTGCGGCGGCCTCGAACGACTGGACCCCCAGGCTCAGGCGGTCCACGCCGGCCTGCCGGAGGAGGCGCAGCTTCTCGGCCGTCAGTCCCTCGGGGTTCGCTTCCACCGTCCACTCGCGCACGCGGGCGATCGGAAACGCCGAGCGAACCCAGTCCAGGAACGACGCGAGCGTGCCTGGGTCGAGCGCGGTCGGCGTTCCGCCGCCGACGAAGATCGTCCGGGGGCGGTTCTCGGCCCACGCACCGGGAGCCTCGGCCGAGGCCAGCTCCCACTCCCGCGCCAGCGCGCGCAGGAGCCGCTCCGGCTCGGCGTGGTGGAGCGGCGCCTTGGAGAAGGCGCAGTAGGGGCAGAGGCTCCGGCAATACGGCAGGTGAACGTAGAGACCGTAGTCCATCAGGTCGTCCGCAGGGAGCTCCGCGACATGGATCGGCTCAGTGTATCGGCCGGAAGATACGGTTCAGCCGCGGCAGCCGCCGGTCCTGATCCCACGACCAGTAGATGAACATCGCCTTCCCCTTGACCAGCTCGCGCGGCAAGGCCCCCCAGTATCGGCTGTCATGGCTGTTGTCGCGGTTGTCGCCCATCATGAAGAGGTGCCCCTGCGGCACGACGTAGGGGCCGAAGTTGTCGCGCTGGTCGTTTTCGCGCGGAAGGATCCGCGGGTCCTTGTGGACGACGTAGGGCTCCACGGGCGCCTTGCCGTCCACGTAGAGCACCTTGTCCCGGATCTCGATGGTCTGCCCCGCGACCGCCACGCAGCGCTTGATGAAGTCCCGCGAGGGATCCTCCGGATAGCGGAAGACGATCACGTCCCCCGGCTTCGGCTCTCGGATCGTGGGAAAGCGGTAGTAGAAGAAGCGCTCGCCGCCGAAGCCGATGTCGATCTCCGAGCCGTAGACCATCTTGTTCACGAAGAGGAAGTCGCCGACCTGCAGCGTGTCCTCCATCGAGCCGGTCGGGATGCGGAAGGCCTGGAGGACCAGGCCGCGGATGACGATCGTGAGGACGATCGCCAGAATGATCGCTTCGAGGTATTCGCGGAGGGTCGACTTCGTGCGGGCCCGCGCGCGGGCGGCCGCCACGGAGGATCCGTTGGTCATGCTCTCCTTTCGCGCCATCCCGGCGGCGCTAGCGCTCCACCTTGAGCACCGCCAGGAAGGCTTCCTGAGGAATGCGGACCGTGCCCACCTGCTTCATCCGCTGCTTCCCTTCCTTCTGCTTCTCGAGGAGCTTCCGCTTGCGGCTGATGTCGCCGCCGTAGCACTTGGCGATCACGTTCTTCCGGAGCGCCGAGATGGTCTCGCGCGCGATCACCTGGCCGCCGATGGCCGCCTGGATCGCGATCGGGAACATCTGCCGGGGGATCAGCTCCTTGAGCTTCACGCTGATCTCGCGCCCCCAATCGTACGCCTTCTCGCGGTGGACGATCACCGAGAGCGCGTCCACCGGATCGCCGTTCAGAAGCACGTCCATCTTCACCAGCTCGGCCGGTTTGTACCCCGCCAGCTCGTAGTCGAGGGAGGCGTAGCCCCGGCTGATCGACTTCAGGCGATCATAGAAATCGAGGACGATCTCGGCGAGCGGAAGCTCGTAGGTGAGGTGCGCGCGCTCGGGGCTGGGGTATTCGATCCCGTGGTAGATCCCGCGACGATCCTGCGCCAGCTTCATGATGTTCCCCACGTACTCGACCGGGACCACGACCTGCGCGCGGACGTAGGGCTCGTCGATCCCCTCGATCGAGCCGGCCGGCGGCATCAGCGCCGGGTTCTCGACGACCACCACCTCGCCGTCGGTCTTCATCACGTGGTACTCCACGCTCGGCACGGTGGCGATCAGGTCCACGCCATACTCGCGGGAGAGCCGCTCCTGCACGATCTCCATGTGGAGGAGTCCCAGGAAGCCGCACCGGAAGCCGAAGCCCAGCGCGAGCGAGGTCTCCGGCTCGTAGCTCAGCGCGGCGTCGTTCAGCTGGAGCTTGGCGAGCGATTCCTTCAGCTCGACGTAGCTCTCCTGCTCGATCGGGTAGAGCCCCGAGAAGACCATCGGCTTCACCGGCCGGTAGCCGGGCAGCATCTCGGGCGCGGGATAATCGTCGTTGGTGATCGTGTCGCCCACCTTGGCGTCGGCGACCACCTTGATGTTCGCGATCACGTAGCCCACGTCGCCCGCGACCAGCTCCTCGCGGGGATCCAGGCCCAGGCGGAGCGTCCCCACCTCGAGCACCTCGTGGCGCTTCCCGGTCGAGAACATCCGCACCGCGTCGCCGGTCCGGATCCGACCGCACACCACGCGCACGTAGACGATCACGCCGCGGAACTGGTCGAAGACGCTGTCGAAAATGAGCGCCTGGAGCGGGAGGTCGGATTCGTCGGCGGGCGGCGGGATCCGCTGCACGATCGCCTCGAGCACCGCCCCGACGTTCAACCCTTCCTTGGCCGAGACGCGGATGCACTCCTCCGGCTCCACGTGGAGGAGCTGCGCCACCTCGAGCGCCGTCTCGTCGGGCATCGCCGCGGGCAGGTCCACCTTGTTCAGCACCGGGACGATCGTGAGCTTCTGCTCCTGCGCGAGGTAGAGATTGGAGATCGTCTGCGCCTCCACGCCCTGGGAGGCATCCACCACGAGGATCGCCCCCTCGCAGGCGGCGAGGCTCCGCGACACTTCGTAGGTGAAGTCCACGTGCCCCGGCGTGTCGATCAGGTTGAGCGTGTAGGTGCGGCCGTCCCTGGCCTTGTAGCTCATCGTGATCGCGTGGGACTTGATGGTGATCCCCTTCTCGCGCTCCAGGTCCATGTTGTCCAGAACCTGCTCCTTCATCTTCCCCTTGGGGACGGCGCCCGTCAGGTCGAGCAGCCGGTCGGCCAGCGTGGATTTCCCGTGGTCGATGTGCGCGATGATGCAGAAGTTGCGAACGTAGTCGCGGGGGGTGGCCATGGGGTCAGAACCGCACGCGATAGGCGAGAGCGATGACCGGACGGTCTCCGGGGCGCGGCGGGAGCAGGCTCTCCTGCTTTCCGAAGTCGGAGTCGAACGTGGAGAGGTGCGCGTCCACGTAGGCGTCCGCCATGGAGATCAGGTGGGCCGCCAGGGTCCACCAGATCCAGCTGATCTTCCGGTTGCGGTGCGTTTCGGCCTCCAGGTCCGCCAGGGCGAACGCCGTCGAGTCCCCAAATACCGCGGCGTCGGCCGCGCGCTGCTTCGCGTCGTTCTGCAGCTTGAGCTCGTGGAGCGCCAGCGCCACGAGGCTCCCCTCGGCCCCCACGACCAGCACGGCTTTGAGCGGCTGATGATTGTACATCTGTCCCCAGCCCGGGACGATGGCCGATCGCGCCATCACCTTCCATGGCGCGGTCTTCGGCTTGGACGCCGCCGCGGCCGAGTCGGCTTTGGACATGGTCCGGACGGGCAGGCTCGCCGCATGGCCCGGGACGTCCGCGCCACGGGCAAGTCTGGGCGAGACGAGTCCGATCCCCCCCGCCAGGAGCAGGGCGATTGCGATCTTCAAAACGAGTTCACTCCCGCGTGAAGAAGTGCGCGATGGCGAGGAACAGGAAGAGGATCCCGCCGAAGACGTATACCCCGATCACGACCCCGTGGTTGAACTCCGGCCCCAGTTCCGAGTGCCGAAGCAGGTAGTGAAGCCCCTGCGCGAGCGCCACCAGCAGCACGAGCAGAAGGACCGGCCACCACCCCCGCATCAGCGCCACGATCGTGATCACGAGGATGACGCCAATCACGAGCGGATCGTTGTGGAACCGAGCGAGCCAGCCCGGGAGGATGCCGTTCATCGAGACGAGCCTCTATGGGCTTCGACGCGTGAGCTGCCCCGCGACTCACATCTCGATTTCCCGAAGTCCCACCGGCTAAGTCGCGTGTCAAAGCGGCACGAATTTACGTTCCCCGGGGAACGTAAACACTCGGAGTTCAATGGCGGGAACGTGTGGGAATCGAACCCACCTCGGACGTCGGAGACGCCCGACAAAAGGATTTGAAGTCCTCGGACACCACCAGATGCCATCCGCTCCCCTTTGGAAAGAGGCTACTATGGCCGACATGAGGTTCCATGGCAAAGGGTTAGATGCGGCGTCGAGGCGGGCTTGAGGATCGCC
>DASQJL010000024.1 GCA_035631035.1 Candidatus Binatia bacterium
ATCCCCCGTCGAGGCGCGCTCGGCGCGGCGGCGCAGGTCCAGCAGGCGCTCGCGCATCCGCTCGACGATCCGGGCGGGAGCGTGCGCGCGCAGGCGCGTGGAGGCCGAGCCCACGGCCCCGCGCCGGCGAAGCGCCCAGCCCTCGAGCGCGCGCACGAGGACGTCGCGGGTGTTGTCCAGCGTCTGGCGTCCGGTCTCGATCCGGCGGTAGGGATCGTGGAGGGCGCGGTGCGTCCGGAGCCCCTCGACGTGCCGGCGGTCGCGCTGCAGCTCGCGCATCAGTCGCTCGCGGGCGTGCCCGGCCAGCCGGTGCAGCGCCTGACGCGCCTCTTCTTGGCTCGCCCCCATCTGGGCGGCGTGCGAGGGTGTGGCGGCGCGGGCGTCGGCGGCGAAATCGGACAACGTGTAATCCGACTCGTGTCCCACGGCGGAGACGACGGGAATGCGCGAGGCGACGATCGCGCGCACCACGACCTCCTCGTTGAAGGCCCAGAGGTCTTCCATGGAGCCGCCTCCGCGCCCGATGACGATGAAGTCCGCGCCGCCCCATTCATTCACGAGGCGGATCGCGGCGGCGATCTGGGTTGCGGCCCCCTCCCCCTGAACCCGCGCCGGCGCGATCGTGAGCCGCACATGCGGCAGGCGCTGGCGGTAGACCCGGAGGAAGTCCTGGATGGCCGCGCCGGAGAGCGAGGTCACGAGCGCGATCCGCGTCGCGTAGCGCGGAATCGGCCGCTTTCTACCCTCGGCGAAGAGGCCTTCGGCCTGAAGCTTCCGCTTCAATTCCTCGAAGCGGATCTGGAGGGAACCGTAGCCGACAGGGACCACGCGCTCGGCCTTGAGCTGCATGCTCCCGCGCGGCTCGTAGATCGTGATGCAGCCGGTGATCCGGACAGCGACCCCATTTCCGAGGGTGACTCCCCGGAGCCTCGGCTGGTTGGCGAAGAAGACGACCTGCAGCTGGGCACGGCGATCCTTGATGCAGAAGTACTCGTGCCCCGACGCGTGGGCCTTGTAGTCGCTGATCTCCCCCTCGACAGTGACGGCCGGATACTCTCCGGTAAGGAGCGCGTTCAGCTCCGTGACGATCTCGCCAACGGTGTAGACGTGGGGCTCGCCCTCGCGCGGATCCCAGCGGGCGGTGGCGCGACGCGCGCTCACGATACGATTGCCTCGGCGGCCAGGTTTTTACCGCCGCTAGCGAGTGTGAATGTGAAGACAGGTGTCGCTCTCTCGGGATAACGCCCGGAGCTCACGATGCGCCCGCCCCCCAGCCCTGTCCTCACGATGCTGCCTCGGCGGCGTCGGCCAGATTGCGGAGCAACATCGCCACGGTCAGCGGCCCCACGCCGCCGGGCACCGGCGTGATCGCCGACGCGATGCCACGAACCGCCTCGAAGTCCACATCGCCCTCGTAGCGCGGCGCTCCAGGCGCGGGATTCGCGATGGGATGGATCCCGACGTCGATCACGACGGCGCCCGGGCGGACGTGCGCCGCGCCGATCGAGCGGCGGTGGCCGATGGCCACGACGAGGATCTCGGCCTCCCGGCAGAGCGCGGGAAGGTCGCGCGTCTCCGAGTGGCACAGGGTCACCGTCGCGTTCATCCCCGGCTCGCGCGACGACAGCAGCACCGAGAGCGGACGGCCGACGATGCGGCTCCGCCCGAGGATCACGGCGCGCTTCCCCGCGAGATCGCCGCAGTGGCGCCGCAGGAGCTCCTGAACCCCGAGCGGCGTGGCCGGGCGCGGTGCGGGAAGCCCGTTCACCCACCGGCCCACGTTCGCGGGATGGATGCCGTCCACGTCCTTGGCCTGGGGCACATCCTCCAGGTGGCGCTCCTCGCGCAGATGGCGCGGGAGCGGAAGCTGGAGAATCAACCCGTGCACGGCCGGATCGTCGCCGATCGCGCGAAGGGCATCGCCCAGCTTCGATTCGGAGATGTCTTCCGCAAGGCGATGGACGGTGGCGACGGCGCCTGCTTCCTGTGCCGCCTTCACCTTGGCCCGCACGTAGGGATTCCCGGAAGGGGGCTCTCCGACCGTGACGACGGCAAGCCCCGCGGGCCTGCCCCGGTCGCGGAGCGCCTCGAGGCGCCGCTTCACCCCGGCGCGGATTTCGGTAGCGAGCGGGCCGCCCAGCAGAAGCGCCGCAGCGGGCGCGGTGGTCACGGGATGGCCGTCGCGGCGGTCACGGGACGACGGCTCCCGGGGCCGGCTCCAGCGCCATGGCCACACGCTCGATGTGGCGGCAGCGCCCGGTGACGTCGTCCACCTCGAGGTGCACGCCGTGAAGGCGTACATCCCCCGTCGCGGGCTCGAAGCGGGTCGGCAGCAGCGTGAGGAACTTTCGGATCGCCTGGTCCTTGCGCACGCCGATCACCGAGTCGTGCGGCCCGGTCATCCCGGCGTCGGTGATGTAGCCGGTGCCGCCGGGCAGGATCCGCTCGTCCGCGGTCTGGACGTGCGTGTGCGTGCCGATCACGGCCGAGACCTTGCCGTCCAGGTGCCACCCCAGCGCCACCTTCTCCGCGGTCGCCTCGGCGTGGAAGTCCACGAGGATGATCGGCGTCTCCTCGCGGAGCTTCGCCGCCTCTTCCTCCGCCACGCGGAAGGGGTCGAGCAGCTCGCGCATGAAAACCCGTCCCATGAGATTGATGACCCCAACCTTCGCGCCCGAAGCGGTCCGGGCGATCATCACGCCGCGCCCCGGCACCCCTGGCGGGTAGTTGTGCGGCCGGAGCAGCAAAGGTTCCGAGTCCAGCAGAGGCATCACCTCGCGCCGGTCCCAGATGTGGTTGCCGCTGGTCATGCACTGGACGCCCAGCCCCTTCACCTCTTCCAGGATCTCTTTCGTGACGCCGAAGCCGGCGGCCGCGTTCTCCACGTTCACGACCACCAGGTCGATGCCCATGGAGGCGACGATCTCGGGCAGGAGGTCCCGGACCGCGCGGCGGCCCGGAGAACCGAAGATGTCCGCGACGAAGAGGATGTTCACGCGGGGCCTAGCGCGCGTATTCCATGGCGCGCGTCTCGCGGATCACCACGACCTTGATCATGCCGGGGTACTGGAGCTCCCGCTCGACGCGACGGGCGACGTCGCTCGCCAGCTGCGAGGCGCGCGCGTCGTCCACGTTCTTGGGCTCGACCATGATGCGCACCTCGCGCCCCGCCTGGATCGCGTAGGACTTCTCGACCCCCGGGAAGGAGTCGGCGATCTTCTCCAGCGCCTCGAGGCGCTTCACGTAGTTCTCGATGCTCTCGCGTCGCGCGCCGGGGCGCGCGCCGGAGACGGCGTCCGCCGCCATGACGAGCACGGCGTAGAGGTTCTCCGCCGTGGGATCGTGATGGTGGTAGCCCACCGCGCGGACCACCTCCTGCGGCTCGCCGTAGCGCTGGGCGAAATCCATCGAGATCTGCGCGTGCGCTCCCTCCACCTCGTGCGTCACGGCCTTGCCCAGGTCGTGGAGGAGCCCCGCGCGCTTGGCGATCTGCGTGTCGAAGCCGAGCTGCCCCGCCATGATCCCGCAGATCCAGGCGACTTCCTTGGAGTGCTGGAGGATGTTCTGGCCGTAGCTGGTGCGGTACTGGAGCCTTCCCAGGAGCTTCACGATCTCCGGGTGCATGCCGTGCACCCCCACCTCGAGCACGGCCGCCTCGCCCAGCTCGATGATCTGTTCCTCCAGCTCCTTCTGCACCTTGGCCACGACCTCCTCGATGCGCGCGGGATGGATCCGGCCGTCGGTGATCAGCTTCTCCAGCGAGCGCTTGGCGATCTCGCGCCGGACGGGGTCGAAGCCCGAGAGGATCACCGCCTCGGGCGTGTCGTCGATGATCACGTCGATGCCGGTCACCGTCTCGAAGGCGCGGATGTTCCGCCCCTCGCGCCCGATGATCCGCCCCTTCATGTCGTCGCTGGGGAGGTGCACCACCGAGACGGTGGTCTCGGCGGAGTGGTCGGCGGCGCAGCGTTGGATCGCCAGGGTGACGATCTCCCGCGCCTCCTTCTCGGCGTTCCGGGTGGATTCCTCGCGGATCTGCTGCAGGAGCTTCCCGGCCTCGGCCCGCGCCTCGTTCTCCATGTTCACGATCAGAAGCTGCTTCGCCTCGTCGGCGGTCATGCCGCTGATCCGCTGGAGCCGCGCGTTCTGCTCGGTCAGGACCCGCTCGAGCTCCTTGTCGCGAAGCTCCATCGCCTCGCCCTTGACCGTCAGCTCCCGCTCCAGCCGCTTCTGGTCCCGCTCCTTCTTGTCGAGCACCTCGGCGCGGCGGTTCAGGTTGGTCTCCAGCTCTTGAAGCCGCCGCTCCGCGCGTTGGATCTCGTTCTTCTGGGCCTGCGCTTCGCGGTCCAGGCGCGACTTCTCCTTGAACCACTCGTCCTTGGCCTCGAGGAGGGCGCTCTTCTTCTGGGTCTCGGCCTCCCGCTCCGCCTCGCGCAGGATTTTCGCCGCGAGCTCTTCGGCGCGCAGCACCTTCCCCTCGCCGATCTTCCGGTGGGCGATCCATCCGAGCAGGAACGCCACGATGCCCGAGCCGAGGGCGGCGAGGATCAGCGTCAGCAGGGACACGGTCATGAGCGGCGTTCCTCCCGATACAAAAAGAGCCCCGCCGATGCCGTGGGCGCGAGACTTTTGAACCTGGAGCGACCAGGTGGGTGCCCTTCTCCCGGGATCACGTCATCCGCCAACGGCGGACCATCACTACGCCGGGGATCCAGACTCCCAAGTCTTGAGTTGTGGCTCAAAAAATTCCGGCACCACACGAGCATGGCAGGGTTTTCGGTTGTTCGTCGTTGTCGTGGCCGGTGTCGACCTCCGTCGTGAATGCGTGCCGCCGGAAGGGCTCAGCGCTCGCGAAGCGTGTCTCCGATGGTCTTGGTGAGCGCCTTGGTGCGCTCGGCCAGCTCCTTGTCGAGCCGGCCGCGCTCGGCGCGTTCCCGGAGAAGCTCGTCCGCGATGTTGAGCGAGGCGAGGATGGCGATTTTGGTGGGAGTTCCCGTTGCGAGCCTGCGTTCCAGCTCGCGCATCTTTCCGTCGACGTATGCCGCGACGGTCTGGATGTAATCGGGGTCGGCGCCCTTGATCTTGTACTCGCTGCCGAAGATCGTCACGCTCTGGGTCGTCGGTTCCGATCCCACCTCGGTCCTTTCGTTCTCGTCGTTTCCGGCAGCCGCCCCGACGGATGTCCGGGCCGGCCGATGGCGTCAGGCGTGCACGGCTTTCTCGAGGACCGACAGCTTCGCCAACATCTCCTCGACGCGCCGCGCGAGCGCCCGCCGTTCTTCCAAAAGAGTCGCCCGTTCGTCTTCGAGCGATTTCAAGCGGGTCTTGGTATCGGCGGCGGCATGCTTGCCCGCCGCCGCTTCGAGCGCCCGCACTTTCGCCCGAAGGTCATCCCGTTCGCCGGTCAGGGCGCGATTCTCCTCGCGCATCCGTTCCAGCAGACTCACGATCTCGTGCACGCGTTCTTCCAGCGCGGACAGCTCGGTCACGATCGCGCTCACGCGCGGGGCACCTCCGCGCCGCCGCGAAGCGTCGCGCCCAGCTTCGATTCCAGGGCGCGCACGATCGCCGCGAACGCTTCTTCGACCTCGCGGTCGGTCAACGTGCGCTCCGGCGAGCGGAACTCGAGCGCGTAGGCCAGACTCGACCGGCCCGCGTGCTCTCCGTCGCGGAACTTGTAGACGTCGAATAGCCGGATGGTGTGCAGCAGCGGCCCCCCAGCCGCTCGAATCGCCGCCGCGAGATCCTCGTGCGTCACATCGGGCCGCACGACAACCGCCAGATCCCGCTTCGACGCCGGGAACCGCGGCACCTCTCGGTAGCGCCGCTCCCGGGGCGCGGCACGGAGCGCGACCGCCAGATCCACGATCGCCGCCCATGCGGGCTGCGTCAGACCCATCTGGCGGGCCAGCGACGGGGCGACTTCGCCCATCCGGCCGAGCCGGCTTCCCGAAACCGACCATACGGAACCGGTCCCGCGAGCCCAGCACGCATCATGGTAGGAGCCGCCCTGCCATGAGTCAATTCCCAATGCTTCATAAAGCGCTTCAACCGCGCCGCGCAGCTCCAGGTAGCGGTCGTCCTCGGCGCCGGGGCGGTTCCAGGCGTCGGCCGAGCCGGTGAGGAGCAGCGCCGCCTCGAGCCGCTCGGAGCCCAGCGGAGGCGGCGTCGCCTGGAACACCTTCCCCACCTCGGCCAGGCGCACGTCGGCGACGCCGTGGCGCACGTTCCGGGCGGCGATGGCGAGCAGGCCGGGAAGGAGGCTCACGCGCAGATGCTTGAGCTCGCGGCTCTTCGGATTCTGGATCTCCCAGATGCTCGCGTCCTCGATCCCCTCGCGCGCCTCGGCGGGGATGTCGCCCACGAGCGCCGAGCCGATCGCCTCGTCGAACCCGAGTCCGACCGCCACGTCCACGATGCGCGCGGCGAACGCGGGCTCGGGCGATTCGGCGATCGCGGGAACCGACGCGGCGGCGACGGTGGCGGGCACGGCGTCATAGCCGATGCCGCGGGCCACCTCCTCGACCAGATCCTCTTCGATCTCGAGATCCTTGCGGAAGCGCGGCGCGAGGAAGACGCCGACGGTCTCGGCCCCCTCCTGCGTCCAGGCGCCCTGCTGCGGAATCTCGAGGCCGGCGAGCGCGCGCGCGGCCGTCTCGGGAGCGACCTGGATGCCGAGGAGCCGGCTCGCGCGGTTCAGACGGAGCCGGATGGCGCGCGGCTCGCTCCGGCCGGGCCACTGGTCCACGACCGCGTCCACGACCGTCCCGTCCGCGACTTCGGCGAGGAGCCGCGCGGTCGCGTCCAGCGCGAGCGCCACGCCGTCGGGATCCACGCCCTGGCCGAACCGGGTCGAGGCGTCGGTCTCGACGCCCAGCCGGCGCGCGGCCTCTTTCGTGAGCGCGGGATCGAACTGGGCCGACTCGAGCACGACCGACGTCGTCGCGTCGGTCACGCCGGAGTCGAGCCCGCCCATGATCCCCGCGAGCGCCATCGGGATCGACGCGTCGGCGATCACCTGGACGTGCGGCCCGAGCGCGACCTTCCGTCCGTCGAGGAGCGTGAGCGCTTCGCCCTCGCGCGCCCGGCGCACGCGGATCTCCCGCCCGGCGACCTTCGCGGCGTCGAAGGCGTGGATCGGCTGGCCGTACTCGCGCAGCACGTAGTTCGTCACGTCGACGACGTTGTTGATGCTCCGGAACCCGGTCGCCTCGAGCCGACGGCGGAGCCAGTCGGGCGAGGGGCCGATCCGGAGCCCGGTGACCACGCGCGCCATGTAGCGGGGGCAGTCGGTCGCGCTCTCGATCGTGACCCGCGGGAGCTCACCCTTCCCCGCGGCGCGGAGCGGCGGAGGCGTCTTGAGCCGCTCCCCGCGCGCGGCGGCGACTTCGCGCGCGAGCCCGCGCACCGCCATGCAGTCGGTGCGGTTCGAGGTGATCTCCACGTCGAGCACGGCGTCTCCCGAGCCGAGGAGGTCGGTGAGCGGCATGCCGATGACGGGCGATCCCGGCAGCACCCAGATCCCCTCCGACTCGGCGGAGAGGCCGAGCTCCTTCTCCGAGCAGATCATCCCCTCGGACTCGATGCCGCGGATTTTCGCTTTCTTGAGCTTGGTCCCGTCGGGGAGCTTGCTGCCGATCTGCGCCACCGCGACGCGCTGCCCCGCCGCGACGTTCGAAGCGCCGCAGACGATCGAGCGCACGCCGCCGCCCAAGTCCACCTTGCAGAGGCGCAGCCGGTCGGCGTTGGGGTGCGGCGCCACCTCGAGCACGTGCCCCACGACGATCGTGGGATCGTAGGCCGTTCCCTTCTCGAGGGACTCGACCGGGAGTCCGCGCGTGGCGAGCAGGTGCGCCAGCGCCTCGGGGGATTCCGGAAGGCCGGTCCAGTCGCCGAGCCAGCTCCAGGTGACTTTCATCGGGGATCGCTCCGCATCGCGTTCATGGGTGTCGGGACGGCGCCCCTAGAACTGCCGGAGGAAGCGCACGTCGCTCTCGAGGAACATCCGGATGTCCGGGACGCCGTGGCGCAGCATGACGAGGCGCTCGATGCCCGCGCCGAACGCCCAGCCGGTCCACACCTCCGGGTCGTAGCCCACGGCGCGGAAGACGTTCGGATGGACCATGCCGGCGCCCAGCACCTCGAGCCACCCGCCCGAGAGCGGGCCGCAGACGTTGCACCCCTTCCCGCCGCAGAAGAAGCAGCGGATGTCCACCGCGGCCCCCGGCTCCACGAACGGATAGTAGGACGGGACGAAACGGATCTCGGTGTCCCGCCCGAAGAACGCTTTCAGGAAATGGTCGAGCGTGCCCTTGAGATCGGCGAGCGAGACGTTCCGGTCCACGTAGAGGCCCTCCACCTGGTGGAACTCGACCTGGTGGGTGGCGTCGATCGCCTCGTTCCGGTAGACGCGCCCCGGGCAGATGATGCGCACGGGAGGGGCGTTGGCCTCCATGGTGCGGATCTGCACCGGCGAGGTGTGGGGCCGGAGCAGGGCGCCGCTCTGGAGATAGAACGTGTCGGTCTCGTCGCGCGCGGGATGTCCCTCGGGCATGTTGAGGGCGGTGAAGCTGTGCCAGTCGTCCTCGACGTCGGGACCGGTCGCGACGGAGAAGCCGAGGCCGCGGAAGATCTGCTCGATCTCGCGGAAGACGGACGTGATGAGGTGGCGGTGGCCGACCGGCGCGCGGCGGCCCGGCAGCGTCACGTCGCGCGCGGCGGCGGGCGCCTGCGCGGCGAGGCGCGCTTCGGCCTCGGCGTGGGCGGCTTCCAGCCGCACCCGCGTCGCGTTGGCGCGCGCGCCCACTTCGGCGCGCGCTTCGGCTGCCAGGTCCTTGAGGCCGCGGAGAACCTGGGTGAGGTCGCTCTTCCGCCCCAGGTAGCGGACGCGCGCCGCTTCCAGCTCGGCCGCCGTGGCGGCCTCACGGAGCGCGCGCTCCCCTTCCGCGCCGAGCGCTTCGATCCGTTCCATCATCGGCACGGACTCGGAGACGGGCACGGCGGGGTTAGGCTGCGGCTTGGGCTTGCTTGGCCACCTCGGCCAGGCGGGCGAAGGCGGCGGCGTCCCGGACGGCGAGGTCCGCGAGCACCTTGCGGTCGATTCCGACCTGGGCCACCTTCAGGCCCCGGATGAACTCGTTGTAGGAGAGGCCGTGGAGACGCGCGGCGGCGTTGATGCGCACGATCCACAGCCGTCGAAAGTCCCGCTTCTTCGCCCTCCGGTCCCGGAACGCGAACTGCATGCCGCGAAGCAGCGTCTCGCGCGCGGTCTGGTAGAGCTTGCGGCGTCCGCCCCGGTTCCCTTTCGCCGCGGTCAGGACCTTCCGGCGGCGCTTGCGACCCGGTACGACGGTTTTGGTGCGTGGCATCGTTCAGTTCCTCATCTCGGGGCCGATCCGGACGGGATCAGCCGCCGTAGGGTAGAAGCTTCTGCATGTGCCGCTTCTCCGTCGGCTCGACGATCGCCGAGGAGTGGAGGCGGCGCTTCTGCTTGCGGGTCTTGAGACCCAGGTGGTGCCGCGAATAGGCGCGGGACCGCTTGATCTTGCCCGTGCCGGTATGCTTGAACCGTTTCGCCGTGGCCCGGCTGGTCTTCATCTTGGGCATTCGGACTCCTTCGTGGCTGACTCGTGAACCGCTACGACTTGGGCTTCACCTCGGCCGGCGACGATGCCGACGCCGGTCTCGGGGCGGGCGATGCCGGTTTCGGCCCCGCGCCCGACGCGGCTGGCCTCGGACCGGTGCCGCTCGCCGGCGCGGGCCGCGGCGCGCTGCTCGCTCCCGACGCCGACGCCGTTCCGGCCGTGGCCGGCTTCTTCTCGCCCGGCTTGAGCGCGGCCTGGCGCGGCACCATCAGCAGGGTCATGCTCCGACCCTCCATGCGCGCCGGGATCTCGACCATTCCGACTTCCTCGAGATCCTTGACCACCTTCTGCAGCAGGCGGAACCCCGCCTCCGGGTGCGCCATCTCGCGGCCACGGAACATGACGGTGAACTTCACCTTGTCGTGCTCCAGGAGAAACTGCCGGCCGTGCTCGACCTTGAAGTTGTAGTCGTGGTCCTCGATCTTCGGTCGGAGCTTCACTTCCTTCAGGTGCGTGACGTGCTGCTTCTTCCGAGCCTTCTGGGCCTTCTTGTTCTGCTCGTACTTGTATTTGCCGAAGTCCATGACCCGGCAGACCGGGGGCTTGGACGTGGGCGACACTTCGACGAGATCGAGATTCCGTTCCTGGGCGAAGGCGAGTGCTTCGCGGATGGCCAGGATGCCGATCTGCTCTCCGTCGGGTCCGATCACCCGGACCGAGGGGATGCGGATGCGGTCGTTGACGCGAATTTCCTTCGTGGTGGCGATCGAGCGTTCCTCCTTATTCGTCCTGAAAGCCTTGGCCTCGGCGCGGGGGAGCTTTGCTGGCGGGGGTAGCCGGGGACGCGTCCATGAAGCGCGTCGGCGGCAGTGCGTCGGAGGGCCCGATGACCCTGCGACGGCGAGAACCCCGGCAGCTGGACGCCCCGGGGTGAGAAGCCAGCAGGCTCCTACTTAACACCGAATGGGAGAGCAGTTTAGGACCTGGCGCGCACCTCCGCAACCACTTTTTCGACGAAGGCGCCGACGGGCATGGACCCCTCGTTCCCCTTCTTGCGGCTGCGGACCGAGACGGCCCGATCCTCCACTTCCTTCTTTCCCAGCACCAGCATGTAAGGAATCTTCATCAGCTCGGCATCCCGGATCTTGGCGCCCATCTTCTCTTCCCGGAGGTCGGCCTCGGCGCGGATCCCCTGCTCGCGCAGGAGCGTCTTGACCTCCTCGGCGTAGGGCTTCTGGTCGTCGGTGATCGTGATCAGCTGCACCTGCACCGGCGCGAGCCAGACCGGGAAGTCCCCGCCGTAGTGCTCGATCAGGGTCGCGAAGAAGCGCTCCATGGAGCCGAGCAGGGCCCGGTGCACCATGTAGGCTTGGTGCTCCTGGCCGTCGGCGGCGACGTACCCCACCTCGAACCGGCGCGGCAGGTTGAAGTCGAACTGGATGGTGGAGCACTGCCATTCGCGGCCGATGGCGTCGGTCAGCTTGATGTCGATCTTCGGCCCGTAGAAGACCGCCTCCCCCTCGGCGCGGTGGTACGGCAGGCCGGCGCGCTTCACCACCTTCTCGAGCGCGTTCTCGGCCAGCTCCCACTCGTGGTCCTCGCCCAGGTAGTCCTCCTTGCGCTTGGGATCGCGCACGGAGAGCTCCACCTTGTACTCGGCGAAGCCGAAGGTGCCGAGCATGAACTGCACGAGCTCGAGCACGCCCTGGATCTCCCCCTCCACCTGCTCGGGGGTGCAGAAGATGTGGGCGTCGTCCTGCGTGAAGCCGCGCACGCGCGCCAGCCCGTGGAGCACGCCCGACTTCTCCAGGCGATAGACGGTGCCCAGCTCGGCGATCCGGATCGGAAGCTCGCGGTAGGAGTGCTTCTTCCGCTTGTAGATCAGGATGTGGAACGGGCAGTTCATCGGCTTCAGCACGTACTCCTTCTCGTCCACTTCGAGGAAGTACATGTTCTGGCGATAGAAGCCGGTGTGCCCCGACTTGTTCCAGAGATCCACCTGCGCGATGTGCGGCGTGGTGACCATTTGGTAGCCGCGGCGCACGTGCTCGTCCTTCCAGAAGTCCTCGATCACCCGCCGCATGGCGGTGCCGTTGGGATGCCAGAAGATCAGCCCGCCGCCCACCTCGTCGTGGATGCTGAAGAGATCCAGCGCCTGTCCCACCTTGCGGTGGTCGCGGAGCTTCGCCTCCTCGAGGTTCTTGAGATGCTCCTCGAGGCGATTCTTCGACGGGAACGCGGTGCCGTAGATGCGCTGGAGCATCGGGCGGTTCGAATCGCCGCGCCAGTAGGCGCCCGCGACCGAGAGCAGCCGGAAGTGCCGGAGCATCTTCGTGCGCGGCACGTGGGGCCCGCGGCAGAGATCGGTGAAGAAGGAGTGCGTGTAGGTGCTGAGCGTGGGATCGGGGAGATCGCGGATCAGCTCGACCTTGAACGCCTCCCCTTCCTTCTCGAACTTCCGGAGCGCCTCGTCGCGCTGGATCTCGCCGCGGACGAACCGGTGGTCCTCGTCGGCGATCTCGTGCATCAGCTTCTCGATCGCGGCCAGGTCCTCGGGCTGGAACGGGCGGTCCACCTGGAAGTCGTAGTAATACCCCTCTTCGATGGCGGGGCCGATCGCGAGCTTCGCTTCCGGAAAGAGCTTCACGACCGCCGAGGCCATGAGATGCGCGGTGGAGTGCCGCAGCACGGCGAGCCCCTCCGGCGAGTCGGCGGTGATCATCTCCAGCTTCCCCGACTCCTTGAGCGGGGTGTGGAAATCGACCACGCGGCCGTTCAGCTTGGCCGCGATCCCCTCCTTGAAGCCCTCCTTGTACTGCGCCATGAAGAGAGCGTCGAGGGTGGTGCCGGGCTCGGCCTGGAAGGTCCGGCCGTTCAGTTCGAGGTTCAGCATTTCGGGGTTCGACTCACTTCCGTTTCGAGGGAAATGGTGGGCGATAGAGGACTTGAACCTCTGACCTCCTGCATGTCAAGCAGGCACTCTAACCAGCTGAGCTAATCGCCCTTCCGTTTGAAGCACGGGAGCTTATCAGGTTTGGGACGGCTCTTCCAGAGCCCGTCGCCGGAAAATTCCCGGTCGCCTTCCTGAAAGGACTACCCTTGCGGCACCCCTGCGGTCCGGTCGAGGTCCAGCCACCATGAGTCGCTTCGCACCAGCGATCGCCGCGATGTGCCTTGCCCTGGCCGCCGCGGCTCCACTCCTCCTGGCCGAGTGCGCTGGCCACGCCTCGTTGGAGCAGGTCATCGCCCGCTCCGATCTGATCTTCGTGGGCACTGTTCAGGACATCACCTCGATGAGAGTCCACCTGCGTGACCAGGAGTCGCCTGGGGGGACGGTCATGACCGGTTACCGCTTCCGTCAGAATCGATACATCAAGGGAGCCGGAAGTCCCGATACCCTGAGTCTAATCGGGGACGGCGGCTCCGATGGTGGTCTCCTCTACGTGGACGAGCACGCGATTCGTCTCGAGCTCGGGAAGCGCTACGTCATCTTCGCGGCGCGCGACACGCGTCCCCGACTTCCTGGCACGTACTACCAGGCCTTGTTGTGCGTGGACCACTACACGATCGATGCCGATTCGTCTGGATGGTCGGTGGGTCTGCTGCGTATGGGTGAGTCCCACAGCTCGAGCCGGCTGGTGGCGTTCGACACGCGCCACATGGTTTGGATGATCGACCGGGTCGCGGCCGCAAAGCACGGATTGTCGCGGCCCCGCCTCCCGTTAGCGGAGTTGCTCCGACGTGCCGATTCGGCGGAGAGCGTTCGGGTCGCGGCGGCCCGAGGGTCGATGCCAGACAGCGTCCTGGACCAGCAGCGGGTCCAGCATGTCTGGATCGATCCGAATCAGGATCCCGGCACGCGAGTGACCGAGGAGCAGCTCGCCGACACGTTGCGCGTGATCGTCGATCGCCTTTCTCGCTAGCCTTTAGTTAACATAAATATATACTTGCGCCAGCGCAAGTTGACTGGCGCGCACGAGAAGCCCGCTCTTCGAGCGTGCTTGGACATTCACCCGCACTGGCGAGCGTGAATCCCGCGACACCTGTCACGCGATTTCACCGCTGCTAGCGGCGGTGAATTTCGCGACAACTGTCATGCGATTTCACCGCTGCTAGCGGCGGTGAATCCGGCGACAACTGTCATGCG